>JAAFKI010000074.1 GCA_021399345.1 Candidatus Heimdallarchaeota archaeon | reverse complement strand
GTTCACATCGACCTCACGGCTTGCTACCTCGATGTCGGCTCTTCCTAGCTTGGTGGTGATTCAGCCGCCAAGAGTGGGGTTGTTCGCCCATTAAAAGGGAACGTGAGCTGGGTTTAGACCGTTGTGAGATGGATTTAAGCTATAGTGGAGTTCTGTAGAAGTATAGTAGTAATACTTCAATTGAACTTCATCCAAGTATGTAAAAGTCTTTGATAGTTGTAAACCCCCCTTACGGGAAATCCCTTCTATCGAAGATCAATACTCGGGCTTAAATTCACGCAAAACAGGTTGGATTCTATCTGATGGTGCTGGCGGGTGATTGAGAGTAAAGTCTCCACAGTACGAGAGGAACAGGCGGCTGGGGCCTCTGGTGTACCGGTTATCCTAAAGGGTATCGCCGGGTAGCTAAGCCCTCGTAGATAAGAGCGGAATGCATCAACGCTCGAAGCTACTCTCGAAACGAATCACCCACTCTGTATCACTATAAGGGGACTGGTGACAGTAACCTTCGATATAGATGAGAGCGCGGAAAGAAGATCCGGTTGATAGAATTGGGGTGTACGCGTCGAGCTTCGGCGAGATGTTTAGCCCACAATCACTAATTGCTCAAGCGTAGTTAGGTAAAATGGAAATCGGTTCGTCAGATTCTAGGAGAGTTATTGTCAGCTAATTTTAGTTTACTATAAAGTTTCTTGTTAAGAAAAATATTGAAGCTAGCTATAGAAAGAGGTTCATCAACTAAAATTTTTTCAGTTTGGGAACCACATAGGTGGTAAAATACCATCGTCTCCTTCTTCTGGATTATAGGATCATATCTTGGTTTGTACATCATGTTTCATCTCTGGAAAGGTTACTCTAATAGTTAAAAAAAGCTATTAAAACACCCCAGGAATGATGTACCGAAGTAAGAATTATTGCTAATCATTGGCAAGATTTTTATCTCAAATCAATTTTAGTTAAATGATAAGACATGATGAAGAATGATTCTCTCTGGCATAAAATTGAAACAGGACCCAATCCCCCTGAAGAAGTATATGCAATTATTGAAAATCCTAAGAATAACAGAAACAAGTACGAATTAGGGAAGGATGGCATTCTATATTTAGATCGTGTGCTACATTCAGCTGTTCATTTTCCCGGTGATTACGGATTAATACCACAAACATACTTTGAGGATGGAGATGCTTTAGATATTCTAGTACTAATCTCTGAACCCACATTTACTGGATGTGTTCTTACTTCTCGACCTATAGGTATTATACGAATGAAAGATGAGAAAGGACACGACGACAAAATTTTAGCTGTTGCTTCCAAGGATCCTTTCTTCCATGGAGTCTATTGTTTAGATGATGTATACCCCCATACCCTGAACGAAATTGCTGAATTCTTCAAAACCTATAAAGGATTGGAACATGGAAAAAAGGTTGAAGTTGTTGGATGGGATTCAAAAGAAGAAGCATTTAAGACAATAAGCCATTCGATGAAATTGTACAAAGAATTATTTGAAGATAAATAATTCATTTTTTTTACACCTTAAATTTCTGAAAGAATATTACTTATTTCTAATTGACTTTCGTTGTCATAACGGAATAATTATAACTATAAGTCATTTGAAGGTAATTTGGAAACTATATAGTTTTAAAGGAGATGGACTGTAAAATGAGTCTTGAAAAGTGGATAGATAAAGAGGATTTGAAAAAGCTTAAAGCTTTAGAAAATCCTAAGGTTGAAAGAGTTATTGAAGAGTATCTTACTCTCTGTAAACCTGCTAAAGCTAAAGTTATAGATGATTCACTAGAGGATATTGCTTTTGTACGTCAATTAGCGATTGACAATAAAGAAGAAATAGAATTAGGTCTAGAAGGACAAACAGTACATTTTGATGGTTATTATGATCAAGCTCGTGATAAAAAAAACACACGACTTTTAGTGCCTGCAGGAGAGAAGGAAAAATATGGCAAACATATCAATACAATTGATCGTGACGAAGGACTAAAAGAAGTTTTAGAAATTATGGACGGAGTGATGGAAGAAAAGATTGCTATTATTAGATTCTTCAGTCTAGGTCCAACAAAGTCAAGATTTTCTCTCTGCGCTTTGCAAATTACAGATTCAGCTTACGTAGCTCATTCTGAAGATTTACTATATAGACAAGGTTATGAAGAATTTAAAAGATTAGAAGACTCTGAAGACTTTTTCTATTTCATTCACTCAGCAGGAGAGTTAACTGATAAATATGTAACAAAAAATGTTGATGATAGACGCATATATATTGATTTACAAGAAAATCGGGTTCTATCAGTCAACAATCAATATGCTGGAAACAGTTTAGGTTTGAAAAAACTTGCACTTCGCTTAGCTATAAACAAAGCAATTCATGAGGACTGGTTAACTGAACATATGTTCATTAGCGCCATCTGGCCATTAGATAAAAGCAGAAAAACTTACTTCCTTGGAGCTTTTCCAAGCGCATGTGGAAAAACAAGCACAGCAATGGTTCCAGGAAACACTATTATTGGAGATGACATTGCTTATCTTAGAATCTATGAAAGTGGTGAGGTTAGGGCTGTTAATATAGAAAGAGGGATTTTTGGAATCATCAAGGATGTTAGTCCAAAAGATGATCCAGTTATCTATAACAGCTTAATGACACCAAGAGAAACTATTTTTTCTAACATATTGGTTTCAGAAGGAAAATCATACTGGTTAGGTATGGGTAAACAAGTAACTATTCCAGAATCTGGAATGAACTGGACTTCGTCTAAGCTTGGCGAATGGCATGAAGGTTTCTGTTGTAATAAGGAAGGAAAGGAATTAAAGTTTTCTCACCCAAATGCTCGTTATACAATAAGATTAGAGGAATTAGAAAATGTTGATGAAACATTACATGATCCTAATGGAGTAGAGGTTTCAGCGATTATTTATGGAGGAAGAGACAGCGATACATCCGTTCCAGTTTATGAATCATTCAGTTGGGAGCATGGTGTTTATATCGGTGCTTCTGTAGAATCTGAAACAACAACTGCAACTTTGGGGAAAGCAGGTGTCAGAAAACATCAACCAATGGCTAATCTTGATTTCATAGTAGTTCCACTAGGAGAGTATCTTGAAGCACATCTAAATTTTGGAAGACGAATTGCACAAAGTAAGGTTCCAAAAATATTCTCAACAAACTATTTCCTTAAGGATAAAAAGGGACGATACTATGATGAAATTCTTGATAAAAAAATATGGCTGCTTTGGGCAGAAAAGAGAGTTCACGGAGAATGTTCTGCAATAGAAACGCCAATAGGTCATATTCCTGAATATGAGGACATTAAAGCCTTATTCAAAGAAGCTTTTGATTTTGATTATGTTAAGGAAAGATATGTAGCAGAATTCTCCATCAGAATTCAGAAGTTCTTAGATAAAATTGAAAGAATAGACACAATATTCAAAAATGAAAAAGATGTTCCCGAAGAATTCTTTAATGAATTAGAAAACCAACGACAAAGATTATTAGAAGCCAAGGAAAAGTATGGAACAGAAGTTATATCTCCATTTCTTTTCCAAGGTTGATCCAGCAAGCAAAGAGTAAAACAATTGTGGGGAATATATAAGATAAAAGAGATACAATACTGATATAATTGACTCTAAGCTATGTTCACGAAGATGAAAGAGAGAAAAAGAAAATCAGTAAATTTGCTATTCTCAATTGTGTTATTGGAATACCTACGATTGCCTTTTTGATTCTACTTTTAGCCAAAGGACTTTTAGTGAACTATTCGGCTATTGTATACTCAGCTATTGGTTTACTTGGACTCGGAATAGCTTATTCAATATACAAAATGATTAGAAGATAGAGTATTTTTTCAATAGTTTTTCTTCATTGTATTTTATTCTAGATACAGTAAAAACTAGCTTTTAAACCATTATTTTCAGCTTAAACAGCTGAACTATCGAAAAGTACGCTTTACACCGACAAAAAACGACAAAAAACGTTAAATTTCATTCTGTAATCGCTTAATTTCGACATTCTAAGTTAGATAAATTTTTTGTCGGGAGTTTTACAAAGGGATATTCTATCAACGGATTTTCAGCTTAATAATATTTTTCTAGGAAAGATAAAAAAAATAGTTAAACAAACCATAAGTAAATACCTAGATAAAAAAGGATGAAGATGTATTTTCTCAACTTTAAATATTCAATTAGGCAGTATTATTCAATACATAATCTGTATTAAATAGGTTTAACTGTCTGTGTGAGATGTTATGAAATTTGTCCCAAAGCACTATCTATTATCAAATCCAGTGTTTTGGGATCCAATTTTCATAGAATGGGATTACACTGAATCAATATTATTAACAGCTTATGACCTGTTAAGAAATGATAGTATCATATATGATTTGCATAGCAAATCTATGACATTAAAAGAATTAATGAGAGAAAATGGTTTCCCAAAAAAAACAAAAATTTTTGCTGATACAGGAATATTCATGCTGGAATGGTTTAAACTTTATAAGGGAAAATCATTTAATCAAGACTACTCCAAAATCACTTTGCCAGTTAATGATGTTCTTGAAGGATATGAATTAATGGATCCTGATTTACTAGTTGTCCCTGATGAGATTATCCTACCAATGGATTCTGATAGTATAGTAAAAAAGAAAATAGAAAATATGAAGGAAAATGTAATTAAAACTCTAGACCGTTTTCCAAAGAGCAAGGTAATAGGAGTAATCCAAGGATTAACAAGTGAAACAATGGATAATATATATGATTTTGAAAAAAATCATGGGATAACCATTTTTGCTCGAGGAGGACTCATACCAATTAAAAGAAGAAACAATCTGTATTGTGAAACAATAAAATATTCTAGACAAATTACAAAGGAAAATTTCTTACATGCTTTTGGGATAGTGAACCTTAATCAAATCAAATGTTATGGAAGATGTGCTAATATTGATTCGTTTGATAGTACAATTGTAAGAGCTTTAACTTCTGAATTGTACTTTATTGATGAAAATCTTGTTAAACATAGATTTAGTGATGAGGTTTTAACTAAATGTGACTGCTACTTTTGTGACAGATTAAGATCATTGAGATTAGAAAATTATGAGTATCCTGGAAGGTCAATTATAGAAAAATTGTTTCTTCACAATATTATAGCAATAAAAAACTACTGTGATAATGTAAAATGCTTCTAAAGTCACTATGGAAAGTTTAGCATGGAATCCGGAGAGAAATATAAAGAGAAATATTACAAATATAATACATCTATAATTCTAGTTTAATACAGGATATTCTTTGTCAATAAGTTTTTTATTTCAAATATTTCCACATGAATTAATGTTTGAAGAAATTAGAGAGTTACTAAAAAGAATTGACCAAATTGTTGACTCAGAATCAAGAAGAACAGAAGATCAAATAGATGAACTGAAAGAAAAGCTTCTAATGATACAAGATTCAGAAGAGAATTTGTCATCTATTCATTCTCAAGTCAAAGAGTTAACTAATGAATTAGACATATTCAAAGAAAGAAGTATAGAGTTACAAAAGAGAGTTGATGAACTCAAACCACTAGAAGATAAGTGTGATTCATTAGAGAATCAAATCAAAAAATCAGAACTTAAACAGGAAGGGTACATATTCACGATTAAGGTAATATCAAAGTGGATTCCAAGCCAAAAAGAAAATATTGATGTTCTTGTAGCATTAGCATCATCACCAAATCACAAATCAACTTTCAAGAAGCTTCATAAGGAAACTACAATTCCAGCAGTTACCTTGAAAAACAGAATTATGCCAATTTTAGCTGATAACTCCCTAGTTGAAATAGAAGAGGATAAGGTAACATTAACTATGTCTGAACAAGAAAAATGAAGAAATTATTTCATTGAGAAGTTCCATAAAATTAAATAAGACTAAGAAATAAACTATTCTTACATGAAAAAACTTGTCAGATCAAAGCGAGGAGTATCAAACATTATATCTACGCTGGTTATTTTCACTGTAATGGTAAGTGCTTTAGGGCTAGCCTTTTCACAAATAGTTCCTTCTCTAGAAAGATTTCAAACAGAAAGCGATATGATTACAGCAACAAATTCTTTTCTCTCATTTGATTCTGAAATTAAAAGATTAATTTCAGCTCCCGATAACTCATCAAGTGTAGTTAGATACAACTTAGATAGTGGAATCTTAGATTTGACAGAAGATCGAGAAAATTCATTAATAATTACTTCAGGTGGGGACAATCTTCTAAATTATTCATACTCTTCAGGAGAAGTTCTTTACAGAATCGAAGGAAATTTCAAAGGATCTGGGGGTCTAATTTATGATTTTGGAAGTCCCTTGTTACTTGTTTATTCTATTAATAGAACCACACAAATCACAAATATTGCCCATCAATCATTCGATGGATATAAGGTTTTGAAATTATTCTACAGTACTTACGTAAATATTGAAAAGGTATCAGATACCGAAGTTGAGATTAATTTTATGATTGTTAACTTGAAAACTACTAGAACAGCTGAAGGACAAGGAGAATATTTCCCCATAATTAACACAGCAGGCAAAGTTATGATTACAAAAGAGAGCCAAATAACGGAAATATATGATTTAGGGTGGAGGAGTGACGACTTAAGTATGACTGCTTCAACTAGTGATTTTTCTCAAAATATTTTTTATCCTATTGCTCCTGAAACATTTCATCTAACTCTGAATGTAATCCATATTAACATAGATTTTAGTACAGTATGATTGTAATAACATCATACAAACTTCCTTTTGTATATCTCAAAGATGTATTTATATTGAATAACAACTACAGTATATCAGCGAAGTTTTCTCGTGTGGGACTAGACTTATGGCATATAGCCTTGGATGAAAGTCTCACTTCGAAACTTCGCTATCATTTTATTTCTTAGCCCTTTTACTTGAAATAAATATCTTCATAAAGGTTTAACGATGAATTAGAAGTGGTTGCTTCATATGGATCAAATTGTGAAATTCAGTGATGTTTCAAAGAAATTTCAATTGTTCTGGGAAGAAATAGTAATCTTCGAAAAGATAAATTTAGAAATTGATAGAAATGAATTAGTGCTTTTTTATGGTCCAAGTGGAAGTGGAAAGACTACTCTACTTAACTTGCTAACCGGATTATTGAACCCTGATGAAGGAGAAATTCAGGTAGCAGGATTATATGTTGATTTAATACCGGAAAAGGAGAAGTCAGACTTTAGATCAAATTATCTAGGTATAGTTTTTCAAGAAAATAACTTGGTATCAACTTTAACAGTAAAAGAAAATATTATACTTTTTCAGGAACTGTGTGGTTATGAGGTAGAAGGTAAAGAAGAGAAAATTGACTTACTATTAGAAAAACTTGGAATAGACCACAGAAAAGATAGTTTTCCAGTACAACTTAGTGGGGGGGAAAAGAAAAGAGTCGCCATTGCTAGAGCATTATCAAACGACCCATATATACTGATTTTAGATGAACCAACAGGAAATCTTGATAGAGAGTCTGCAGATGAACTCTGTAATTTAGTTAAAGAACTATTTTTGACAACAGATATCACAGTTATTGTTTCTTCTCATGATCAAAAGATGAATGAAATCGCAACGTTAGTGTATAAAGTAGGATCGAAGAAAGTTGAACTAGAAGAAGAACATGAAGAAAGAAGAAAAAGTGAAGAAATTGAATACCGTCCAATAGATTCTCTAGAAAGAGGGAAAGAGGACATATTCATAGAAGAAGCATTACTGGATCCTATTGAATAAGGAAGTATCAGAAGTTGATGTTATGATAGGTCAGATGAAATTTGCGTGGATTGGTTTTAAGAGATCATTTCTTGCATCAATTTTTTCTTTCATTAGCCAAATTATAACTTATTCAGCAATAACGATAAGTATTGCCATATTCTCAATAGTGAAACCTTTTCTTAACTGGTCTGTAAACAGTGTTTTTTACAAATCTTATGTCATAATGGGTATTCTGTTTATTGTAGTAAGTATTGTTATCGGAGCAGTTGTCACAGCAAGATCAATAGATTTGAAGTTCATGAGTCAAAAGGACGATATTGCTATAATGAAAAACGTAGGGGGGAAGAACAAGTGGATATATAGTTATTTCATATTTAACCAAATTTTAACCTCAATTATTATGCTATTAATAGGTATAATCTTAGCTCTCATCTTACTAGCGGTAATTTTCTATTCATTCAAATTCAGTTTCTTCTTTAATCATATCAAGTTCATACCAGTTTTGGGAGCAAATATAGCCATACTTATTATTTCTTATTTGAAATCTCATTACACAATAATTAGATTCATTGAAGAGAAAAATTTCGAAGTTTCATCCAGTAAACTGAGTTCTTATAAGAGTATTTTCGAATTTGATGGGTTATTAAACAAATTTAAAGCAGTAAGAAAGTTGGCTAGTAAGAATTATATTAGATCAGGAAAAATCCTGGCAAGTTTTCTATTCAGTTTCTTTCTGGCTTTTTCCTCAATATCTTTCGCACTGGGACCTGTTGCAATAGCAGAAACGTACAATCACCATCTAGACAATAGTTTTTACGACAGTACCTATGTAGTAGGTCAAGAGGGAATAATAGACTTTTACAGCTCAAATTTTGGTGCTCAAGAGTATGTTAATGAATCATACATAAACGAACTAGAAGATATTAATTTCTTCAAGAATAGATCATTTGACATAAGTTTTCTAAATGATATAGATAGCACAGGTGTTAATGCGAATAAACTATTCCTTACGAAACTGGATGTTCAGGAAGTTGCTGTCTTAGATGTTACACCAGAAGGATATGTACAGGTAGGGTCAAATAGAAACTTCTATGCCACAGTTATAGGATATCAAGATGCAAATATTTTTGATGAGTTGTTGCTTTGGGGGTCTTTACCAAGTTCAAGTGAAGTAGTAATAGGTGACTCTCTAGATAATTTAATTTTTGAGAACAGTACAATGCAGAAAATAGAACTAACTGAAAATTCGAGCAGGTATGGTATAAGTGGCGTTGCTTTGGATGTATTTGCAGCAGGTTTTACAGTATATGTACCATTAAGCAAATTAAATTCAGAATCCATATCTAACGGGCCAAATCTAATCTTGCTAGAAGATATCAATTCAACTACTTATTCAACAATAGCCAGTCTAGTGGAAACAAATGGATATTCAATGAGAGAAATTTCAGAAATAAAAGAAGAAAACATGAAAGAATATGACAACTTTTCATATATGTTTGATACACTGGGATTAATTCTGTTTAGTATTTTTACCTTTCAAATTATTGTGTTTGCATTCCTGTATTATTTAACTTACAAGAAAGACTACGAACTCTTGTATAAACTAGGCATTGAGAAAAAGAAGATCTCAAAGATAAATGTTAATTCAATATTACTGCAATTAGTCCCAGGTATAATATTTGGAAGCTACTTTGGATCAATAATAACAAGATATTTCCTTGTACCATACACAAAATTGGGTTACTATCTAGCATTTCTATTTGGAATCATTGTTTGGTTTATACTTGCAGGATATATGGGGGCAGCAATGGCAAGCAGAAAAGGATTAAAACAAATTTATGACTCACTTTACAAAAATAAAATAATCAAGAAATAGTCCAATTTATGTTTATTAGGTAATTGGGACAAAGTCCTTAGTCAGCATCTTATTTATCTCTCTCTGGGGAATTTCTTTACTCCTAAGGCCTGCAACAAAGACATTCAAACAGTCCTTGCAATAAACTTTCTTAATTCGAGTATTGTATGTAAGTGGAGACATATGTTTACTTTTACCACAAATATCACATCGATCTTGAATACCTGAAGTTATATCAGCAGTACAATCTGAACAATAGTTAGCTTTATCCGGAACAGGTCTTCCGCACTTAGCACAAAAACGTACTCGAGTAACCATGATATCAGAAATTCACAAGATGAATATTTTAAACTTATGGAACTGCTAGAATGTGAAGAATTTGTACACACTCGCCCCCCTTTGTTTCTATTGGAAAAAGGTATATTTGTACATATTATTTAGATATGTGTACACATGTTATTTGTACATAGTCCTTAATCATACTAAACGCTTCATTATATAAGTGTTTCGTTTTTCAATTAGAAAAACATCTATTTTTTAATATAAACAGTTCTACTGGAAGAAGAGGGGTGGGAGAGATATCTGCCTTACAAATTCTAAGATATTACTAAAGTTTTTAATGGTTTATCAATAGTCTAACATGATATCTATCCTTATAAACTTAAATTGAAAAAGTATAGTAAGTAATAAAGTGAGTAATATGCCTAAAGAGGTTACAATCAAACTACCTGATGGAACAATCATACGAATACCTTCTGGAGATACAGAGAGTCTTAAAACAACACTTGCTTTAGTTACAGGAAAATCTGATGGATCTGGTCCTGCTGAAGAAGAAAGAGAACACCAAAAGGTTACCAGCATTAATGATCTTTTAGGGGCTTCAAAGATAGAAAGAATTGCGAGTATAATTCGAAATCATTATCCTGAAGGGGATTGGTTTATTTCAAATGAAGTATGTGAATTATATGAAATAATATTCAGGGAAGGGGTAAAAATGAGTACAGTTAGCACTTACTTATCGAGATTAGCAGATGAAAACATGCTAAATAGAAAGGGAAGTGTATCACAAAGATTGTATTCAGTTACAAAGAAACTCTTAGAAAACTACGGGGAACTAAAGGTACTTGAGATACCAGCAGATCTCCTAAAATAACTGTTTTATTACTTCTAATGGAACGAAATTAGAACTGTAAGAATCTTACCACAAGATAATTATTTTACGTGGTAAGATTTTCCTATCTCCTTCAGCTTTACTTTTTTATTTATCTTACCACATAGTTTTATTTTTTTGTGGTAAGATTATTCTATATTCTGACACTTCGGCGCTTGAAAGAATAATTTTTCTCCTATCTAATCTACCTCAAGTTGCTCTAGATGATTTTCTACTATTTTTATGTCATTTATTTTCCTTGTTGCTTTAGTATCTTCTTCATATTCTAATAATAACTAAAAGTGATGAACAATGGTGAAACAAACGTATGACCCTGACGAAGGAGATGGGGAAATAGGACCACCTTTGTGGAGGCCTTAATTTTTCCCATATCTCTTTCTTTGTCATCTTTTTTCTTTTGGATATTTTATAGCTTCCTTTTGTTATTATGATACCCCTTTCCAAGATGATGTAAAATGAATACTGAATACGATCCTGAAGAAGGAGACCAAGATTTAGGCCCCCCTGCTTGGTGGCCATAGGTGTTTTTTATCTTACCACACAAATGATTTTTTACGTGGTAAGATTATTCATTCCACTGTTTTTTGCTTGGGAAAAAACCTCCTCCTTCCCTTCTTTCTCCTTGTTAAATTCTTGTAAATCCTTCTACTGTTTCTTTATCCAGCCCTTCAACCAACTTGATTATGAGCTTAATTGCATTGGTTACGTCGTTTAGATCTAATATCCCATTATGAGCATGAATATGTCTTGTAGGTATTCCTATGACTATACTTGGGCATCCCATGTCTGTTAAATGGATTACTCCTGCATCTGTTCCTCCTCCTGGTACTAGAGAAAGTTGGTGTGGAATGTCTAGTTCTTCAGCTGTCTTGATCACAAAGTCTCTGAATCTTGGATTAGGTATCATTGATCCATCGTAGGTTAAGATACTAGGTCCTTTACCCATCTTAGCTGGGGCTTTAGTATCGTCAATACCTGGAACATCTCCTGCTATATCTACTTCGAGAGCTATACCTATGTCAGGTTTGATCATTTGAGCAGCTGTGCGTGCCCCCCTTAAACCAACTTCTTCCTGGACAGTCGCAGCTCCATAAACAATGTTAGGATGAGCAATATTTTTTCCTTTGAGTTTGCGGACAACTTCAGCAGTGATTAGTGCCCCAATACGATCATCGAAGGCTTTACCAACAGCAAGAGTAACAGAACTCTTCTCTTCAGTATCTTTGTCTTCTTTCTTGATACGAGGTCTTTCCCAGATTTCAAATTTAGCATCTGGCATAATAGGATCGCCTATTCGAATACCTAGTTCTTTTGCTTCATCGATAGAAGTACAACCAATATCTATGAACATCTTAGCCTTAGTAACAACCTTTTTGCGTTCTTCAGGTTCAACAATATGAGGTGGTTTGGCAGCTATAATACCTGGATAGAGTTTACCTTCTACAGTTCTGATTTTAACCCTTTGAGATAGAAGGGTCTGATCCCACCATCCACCAAGCTGATGGAATTTGAGAAAACCGTCTTTGGTAATAGCAGAGACTTGAAAGCCTATTTCATCCATATGCCCAGCTATCATTATTTTTGGACCATCTTCTTTTCCTTTGGAAGTGAAAATAAGTGTTCCTGTTTTATCTTGAAGTATTTCATCCGCAAATGCTTCAACATATTTCTTTAAAATAGCTTGAACTTCCCATTCAAAACCAGAAGGTCCAAACTCATTTGATAATTCTTCTAAAATTTTGATATTGAAATCAGTCATCATATTCACCATAAAAATAAATTACTACACTTTGATAGAATACTACAACAACGATTCTTATTTAACTATTCCTCCTTGATTTTTGCAAAAATATAGCTAAATAGATATTATCTTTGTAGTGAGTTATTATTACTTATTTTAACTGTAACACTATTTTATACAAATGACTTCACAAACTTTTGTGAAGTGTTCTACTGGAAAATCTTTCAGAGTTAGGATTCCAACACTATATTAGCCTAACAACGTATTCACACCTTGTGAACAGTTCAAAACACAAGATATTGCAGTATTCCAGTGGAAATAGAGGGGTCTACTTTTTTCATTCACAAAAGTGAAAATTCTTCTTTAATTACTAATGTACTGTATCAGAATTTTTGTCGTGAGAAAAGCTCTGTTCACAAGATTTTGGAAATACAGTGAACTGTATAGTAACAAGTTTCACAAGATCCATGAAGACAGTTTAATTAAAGAATAACTGAATTAGAGACCGATTAAAGCAGAAGTGAAGCTCTTGTGTTTGGTGTGTATATAGTATTCATTACGTATTACATATATTTTGTGAAAAACATCAAAAAACGTAATACTTGAGTATTACACTATTTTCAAGTACAAATAAGTGTGTAAAAAGGGTCTATGTGTGTAGCTGATAAGCAACTGAATAGGATTTAAAGACTGTCAATTTTTTCTAGAGTTAAGTTCAGTTTTTTTCTTTTCCTTTCTAGTTCTTTAATTGTAGATCCTATAATAATTCTTTCTTCAACTGCATCTGGTATTCTTTTACCAAGATATTTGCTGAACCTATATTCAGGCTCTAACCTCAGATAGAAATACGGTCCGTGTTGAGATTTAGGACCTTGTTTGCATCTACAGTTTTCTCTACCACATCTGATATACTTTGAGCTAATGAAACCAAATAAAGGATCTTGTTTTGAGAGAGATTGTATTTGATACTCTAAATCCTTTATGGCATCCTGCAAATTGATTTTAACATCACTTATTTTATCAACTATCATCTTGAGACATGTATTTATACCTTCATCATAAAAAAACATTAGATATTACTCTGATATTCTCCAGATTATATTGAATTATTTATTCGACAATAATCCTCTAACCATGTAGAAAATCCGACAAAGTGATAAAATGCAGCAGAGTAAGAATATGCTAACAAAGAAGATAAAGGAAAAATCTCCTATACAAGGGGTTGTTATCAGTAGTCGTCGTGTGTATGTTTACTCAGACGAAACCGATCAAGAAATAGAATTAGAGAATCTTTTAATTAATTTGCTTAGAGATCATGGACCACTTACCAGAAATGAACTAGTTTCATTAACTCATATTCCACGTTCAACCCTGTATGACAACTTGTCTAAAATGATATCTGATGGAGTTATTGCGAAAGAATCAGTTCCACGAAGTACTAGAGGAAGACCAAAAGTGCTATTCAAGTTAGCATGAAAATAGTCTAGCTTTTTCTTGATTCAATTCGTAAATCTGATAATTATTTCAGTCAACATATATCGACAAAGTTAAACAATAGTCACAAAAGTACAGCTATAGTAGATAAGAGATGGCAATAATGGGTGAGAAAAACAAATCCAATATCGATGAAATATTTGATAGAGTTCTTGATGCACAAACAAAGATATTCAGTAATCGTGAAGTATTAACTCCAAACCATGTGCCAGATGTTCTCCCCCATAGAGATGATAAATTTGAGGAACTAGTAAAAATTTTGGCACCTTCTTTAAGAGGTGGAGCACCTTCAAACGTTTTTATTTATGGAACAACAGGAACAGGTAAAACAGCTGTAACAAAACAAGTTCTATCTAAACTAAGGGAAAGGGCTGAAGCAAGAGATTTATCTTTTAAATATAGTTATATGAATTGTCAGCATGTTGATACCAAATATAGAGTATTAACACAATTATGTGAGGATATTGGAATAGATGTTCCAATTACAGGTTTACATTTTGATGTTGTTTATCAGAAATTCAAAGAAGCTTTAGATGCACTCAACACACTTCATGTTACTGTTCTAGATGAAGTGGATATGTTATATAGTAAAAGTTCCGAGTCTTTGTATATTTTAACACGTATGAATAGCGATTTAGAATCATCTAGGATTAGCATAATAGGAATAACTAATGACGTGAACTTCAAAGAAACTCTTGATCCTCGTATTAGAAGTAGTTTAAGTGAAGAAGAAATTGTTTTTTCCCCCTATTCCGCTGAGCAACTTCGAGATATACTTAAACAAAGAACTGATGTAGCATTTCATAAGGGTGTGCTAGAATTTGGTGTAATTAACCTCTGCTCAGCTGTAGGAGCACAACAACATGGAGATGCAAGAAGATCATTAGATTTACTTCGTGTAGCAGCTGAGTTGGCGGAGAGGAATGGCGATGAATCTGTTACAGAATTACATGTTAGAAAAGCACAACAAGTGATTGAAAGGAACACAGTAATTGAGGTGCTTGACACTCTACCGATACAAACTAAAGCTGTTTTACAAGCAATTTTTATAGGAGAAGGAAAATCAGAAGAAATTACCACTGGTGATGTTTACGAAATATATTCTAGGATATGCAAACTTATTCGTCTAGATATATTGACTGCTAGACGTGTAGGTGATTTAATTAATGAGTTAGATATGTTAGGAATTGTTACTGCTCAAGTAATAAGTAAAGGACGTTATGGTAGATCAAAGAGAATTCATCTAACTGTTCCTCACAGACAGGTAAGAGAAGTTCTAGAAAAGGAGTTCAGACTCACTAAAATATTCGAAATGGAAGATATTTGAATAACTCAAGAGAAGGGAAACATTTTTCTTTTATGTTTAACGAAAGTTTAACTGATTGTTAATGAACGAGTATTATCTAGAACTCAAGTATATCATCGCAGGTCCCAATTGTAATAAACTGATTAGGAATGGAGCAATTCTAATTGAAAACAGTGAAATAATCGCTGTAGGAAAATCTGCTGAAGTTAAAAGCTTAATTTCAGGGCATGACAAGATTGAACGTAACAATCATATTGCAATACCTTCTTTCATCAATGCACATACTCATCTTCCTGAAACACTTCTAAGAGGAATATGTGATAATGAAAAACTCCTTACTTGGTTAAATGACTACATTTGGCCATTTGAAATGAGAATGAGTTCAGAGGATGCGTATTATGGAGCACTTCTAGGATGTTTAGAGCTAATTGAATCAGGAATAAGTGGATTTATTGATCAGTATTTTTACGCTGAAAGCATTGAAAAAGCTGCTAAAGAAGCTAATATCAGAGCTCTTCTCTGTCCTTCCATTTTTGATAATACTCCAGAATCTGGGAGTCTAGAAAATACTTGGAAGCATGTTTCCAATCTTGTGAGAAGAAAAGCTTCTGGTAAACATCAACTTGTAAAGTATGGAATTGGTCCTCATGCACCATATACTGTACCTGAAGAATATTTACTTAAGATTGCAGATTTAGCATCTGAACATAATATCCCAATTCATATTCATCTAAATGAAACAAAGAAGGAAGTAGAAGATGCCAAGAATCAGTTTCAAATGTCTCCAATTCAATATATGCAAAGCATTGGATTAACGGATTTGAAAATTCTAGGTGCACACTGTGTTCACACGGATGAACAAGACATGAGTATTATGAAGGAAAATGATTTTACTGTACTTCATAATCCACAATCTAATTTGAAGATGTCAGCTGGAATTGCTCCAATTTACAAATATCTAGATTTAGGAATTGATGTAGCAATAGGGACTGATGGAAATGCTTCCAACAATGATTTAGGAATGCTAGAGGAAATATCAACTGCTGCAATGTTGCAAAAATATTTGGCAAATGACCCTAAAGTAATCAAAAATTCACAAATTCTTACTGCAGGAACTATACAAGGGATGAAAGCTTTAGGAGAACCTTCATCTGGGATATCTAAAGGTTCTATTGCAGATATCACACTTTTATCATTTGAGAGAAGCCATTCTTGGCCACAGAATAATCCTTTGTCAAATGTGATATACTCGTCATTAAGTTCCGATGTTACAGACCTTTTCGTAAATGGCAACCTTATTTATGAAAATAGAAAACACAAAACATTAGACAAAAATAAAATAATAGAAAAATGTTCTAAAATCTCTGAAAGAATACTTACTGAAATGAAAAAATAAAAGAATGAGATAGTTAATCTTTATCTGGCAATGAAGAATCTAGCCCTTGACTGAACTAGATGTTGAGGATCTTGAGTACTGAGCCATCAAATCTTCAGGCTATTTTTTTCTTTTGAACCCAAGAAACTCAAATTGCCAGAAAGCATAACCATCGGAAGCCGCTCTTAACTCTGAAGCAATTTGAAGAGAAGATTCAACGCTAATTTCACCTTTTATAGTTGATCTTGATGCGATGTGTTCTGTATCTTCAATATTACTACCAAATCTTTGCATAACAGTCAAAACAGCTCCTAGATAATGGAGGGGAGTGCTTATTGAGAAACGATAAATTGGCTCAAAGATTCCAACTTTGCCCTTCTGTAATGCTTCATGAACAGCATTTTTTACTAATGGAACGATTATCTCATATCTAAGCGAATCTGGAGCTAATTCTTGAATATCTTGAATTATTAAAGTAAGTTTTCGAACTGGATATCCTTTCAGTGGACCACGTAGAATCGCATTTCGAAAACCAATTCTAATTAAATCTTGAATCTCTTCTGTTGTAACTTTAGCTTCTACTTTCAAACAGTTATCTCTATAATCACTGTATATACAATCCTTGGTATCCTCTTGTGAAGACATACAAGTTAACTCTATTTTGAGCAAATCCAAATAATCTACCTTTTGCAGTCTCACTTTTTCTTCAATTTGCTCTATTAAAGTTACTTCAGGATTTGAAACTTCAACAGCTATACCAGTTTTTTCTATCTCTCCAATGATAATTTCAAGTTGAAGCTCACCGATTCCATATATTTTCATTTCACCAGTGTTTTCATCTGTTGAGTTATAGAAATTAGGTTTAATTAAAGATAAAATTTCTAGATTCTTTTGTAGTTTTGGAATATCTGAAACTCTTTTTGGCTCTATTCTTTGGGAAATAACAGATTCTTGTAGATAGAAAATTTGACTAAAAAGTACATTTGGAGGGTTTTCACTTTCAACTACAAATGTATCTCCAATTTGAACATTCTTTAAACCTATAATAACAGCAATATTTCCTGCTCCAACTGAACCGATTGTTTCTAAAGATTGACCCTTATAGATACAAACCTGTTGAACTCTTGTTGCTTCTCCAGTCCTTCGATTTCGTATTGTAGAACCTGATTTTACAGAACCTGAAAATATTCTTACAACTGAAATAATACCTCTATTATCTTCATAAAGCAGCTTCCCGAGGCAAGAAATCAAAGGACCTGCATCATTACATTCTTGTATTGCTTGTTTTGAGTCTTCATCAATAAATTGAGTAATATGTTGAATTCGTTCAAATTGAGCTTCTTTAGGACTAGGAACATTATTTATTATTGATGTTAGGAAAGCGTCTGCGATTGGAAAATTGCTTTTTAGTTGCTCAATATTATCTTCTTCATGATGTTTAATAATCAAATCAAAATGTGGAATCATTTTGGAGTAGGATGAAATGGCCCAACCATTCAGTGCGGATCCTATGATTACCGTACCTTTATCAAATCTTACTTTCCATTCATTGTTGTCAGAACTAAGGCTATAATGGTCAATAAGTTCGTTTACCATTTCAATGATGTTATTGATTCTTGTTTCGATTTCCTCTTTTGATAATTTGAGCTCATTTACCAATCTGTCAACTTTATTTATGAAAAGAATTGGTCTTAAATATTCATTCATTGATTGTCTAATTACTGATTCAGTTTGAGCCATTATCTGTTCAACAGCATCAACAACAATTATCACTCCGTCAACCAATCTCAATGCTTGTGAAACCATTCCTGAGAAATCTACGTGCCCAGGAGTATCTACTAAGTTTACTAAATAAGGTTCATTTTCTTGCTCAAAAATAAATGAAATATTTGCTGTTTTTATAGTAATACCTCTTTTTTGTTCCTCTTCTAGATAATCTAAAGCTCTAGCACTTCCGGCCATTGTTTTAGATATTAAACCTCCTGCTTGAAGCAAATGATCCGAAAGAGTAGTTTTCCCGTGATCTACATGACTAACAACACTAACATTTCGAATATTTTGTTTGTTACCCATTGAAGAAGAAACTTTCTTGGCATATGAACTCATATTTGAGTGTGTTATACGTTTGTAGGTTTAAAGATTTATCTTAAGTAATCAAAAATTATACTTCCGTTAATGTTTTAAATTTAAAAGATATAGTTTGTATAACAAATAATAATATCTGCATTTACGAGGTTAAATAGATGTATGAAACTAAAGTTCCTGGAACACGATATGCCATTGCTTTAACAAACGTTAAAGGACAGTGGTATATCCAGATAAAACTAGATGGAATTGTTGAATCAGAAATAATAGTCAAAGAACTCAGTGAAGCTGGTGTTCTTGAAAATATCAAATCTGTTGTATCTGAAGTAAATCTTTACTTGAATGATTTTATAATTGACCAGATTACAAAAGAAATTACATCAGAAGCAGAGATATTACTAAAAGAAGTAGCTGCAACAGCTGCAACTGTTTCTCAACATACTACAAGTTCAGAAATGTCAGCTGTTGAAGAAACCTTGATTCAAATTGTTAAAAGAATTGAAACCCTAGAGGAAAGGATTCAACGCTTGGAAAGCACACTTGAACATCGTGTTTAGGTAGATTCATGGAGGATTGAACCTCTCACAATTTTCTTTTTTATTTTCTTACTAAAAACGAAATCTTCTTAAAACCACCTAAACTTTTTAACAAAAGGTGAAACAATGGCTCAAAGAGCTAGAATCAAATTAATCAGCAATGACCCGCATTCATTACAAAAAATCTGCAATCAAATTGGAAAGATTGCTGAAAGAACAGGAGTACGTATTAGGGGGCCAATTCCTTTACCTTCAAAAAGAATAGTAATACCTGTTAGAAAGTCTCCTTGTGGTAATGGTACAGCTACATTTGATCATCTAGAAATGAAACTTCACAAAAGAATTATCGATATGGATGCAGAAGAAAAGAGCATGAGGTTGTTAATGAGAATCCATGTACCTGAAGATGTTCATATTGAAATAGCCATTGAAAGAAAATAATCTTTTATTCTTCAATTTCAAAAAAGGAGTTTTCTTTGTTATTAAGTATATTTTTAGAAGAATATGCAGGATAATAAAATTTCAGAATAGTAACCAGATTTTCTGGTGTGCTTAAAGCTTCATCACTATTGATTATATTGCGAAGAAACGTAAGCATTGAGCTGAAATATTCTTCGATATCAGAATGTGGAATGAGTATATTATACGGAAATTTAACATTTCCATCAAAAATCTTATTCTGTAAAAACTCTTTTAATTCAGTGAGCAATGACTTAGAAACTTTTTTTCCCGTATTTATAAGAATATTTTTGAACAAATTATGAAAATTTTCCACATGCTGTATTTGATTAAGGATTATATGATTAAATGTTGTAAATGTTTCAATATTACCACTTTCAATTTCAACAATCATGTTTAGGAAGTGATTCTTTGGTAGAAGTTCTATATTTTCAATTTTCACTTCGTTAAATGAATCTGTCCCCTTTATCTTTATTATTTTTCCAGCAGCTAAGTCTTGAAATTTTTTCGAATTGATATCAGAATTACTAACATTGGAGGAAATTGTGATTTCTTGATATATATGTGGAGGAAATAACAATTCTAATTTGAGAACAGATATCTCGTCATATTGTTCAATCCTTACAATTCTTCCTGTAATAATGATGTCTTCTTCAGTAAAACTGTAAAATTGATCCATAATTATCTCTGTTTTTATATTTCCAAACTTACCATCAGATACTACTAATTCACCTTGTTTATTCTTAAAACAGTACCCGTTATTTATTGTTAATCTTAACCCAACTAATACATTGTTTGCTAAAGAGCTGGAATCTTTCAATTTATAATAATAGATTCCAAATTTTGTGCTTAATCTACCGTGTGTACCCCATTGACTTATCTTGACGGAAAGTATTTCTCCTTCTAAGTAATTTATAGTCTTTCCAGGTTGAGGAGGGTCATTCAAGTCTTGACTATTAGCACTATTCATCATAAAAATATCTAAAATATACTATAAAAAGTCGATTGGTTTTTGTTCATAACTCGCGAAAATTCTTTTCTTTGAACGAAGCGTCCTTCCTTATCAGTATTTCTTTGATATGTTTGATTAGAATTTCAGTGTTTTCCCAAGCATCTAGAGGACACAGTACAATTTCTTTATACTGGAATATTTCTAAGAATTTCTCTATCTCAGGTTTTAGATTATCTAATAGACCTTCAGAAAGAACTGCTGAAAAAACATATTGACTGAATGGGTAAGTTTCAATTAATTCTAATGGTAAAAGACCAAAGAAAGGTATGAGAAAAGCAAAATCCATCTCCTCTGTTTTTGACTTTATCAAGTCCTCTAATTCACTTCTAAGGTTTAATAGTTCAACGGGATTGTTTCTCCCAGAGGAAACAAGGAAGATTACTTTGGAATTATTAGGCGTGTATCTATTATACATCCGTTTCCTGCCTTTCGAATATTCAGGACGATAAAATGAGTCTTCTCCAGAAATTTTAAGACCTGTTTGTTTTGTTATTGGTGTGGCATATTCAAGATATTCAATATCAGAACCATTTGCTAGATGCTTGAATGCTTTATAGAGAGAAGGATGAGCTTTAGATCTTCTAACTAGTAATTCCCATAAGTTCCCATCCTTTAAACTAACTCTAATTCTTTTCAGTTCAGCATGAGAGGCATAAAGATTATGTAAAGCTATATTTCTTATTCTAGTATCTTCATCAGTATCTAAGAGCTCTTTTGGCGTCCAGTTTGAGCAAATTTCACAGTTACATGGTAGCTCATATAATTCGTGCAAATGATATGTCCCTGTATTTGTCATATATCGATTCTCTTTTGCGTACAAGATATATGCTGCACTGTCAAATGTGTCACTTCCTAATGCAACAACAAATGGAAAGATCATTGGGTGACCAGCTCCAAACAAATGGAAAGGAATATTGTGAGGAAGCGATTCTCTAGACTTTTTAATCATAGAAAATAATGATAGAAAATCATACTGTGACATAATGGGAGCAACACTTCCAAGCGCATGAAATTTGAAATGAGACAAATATTCCTTCTTTTTCAATTCATTCAAATAATATTCAATAAGCTTGGTATTTTTCCCCCCTTGAATAGGAAGAGTCCAAATAGTTTCTGGATGTTCTTCAATATGAGCTAGAGACAAACCAATTCTTCTAACAGTTTCTTCGACTTTCTGCTTGGCTTGTGTGTATGTATCTTCTGGCGGAGTAGGTACATCTAAAATGACACCAACATCAGCTTTTAGATTAGATTGTATTTGAAGAGATTGAATTGGATCTATGTCTACATCACCATAAACAAGAACTTGGTATGCTCCGCTATCCATCATAATATTACCATCAAAATTCAATGTTTCATGTATTGATTTTGAATCATCTGGCATTCCATACCTCTTATAATACAAGTATGCACTAGTTATTACGAAATTGAAATCAAATTTTTTCTTCATATCTTGGGCAGAGATTAAATTTTTCCTTGGATCTATAACAGGTAGAAGAGTTGGTGTGATTACGTCTCCTTTAGGTAAAGCAATTTTACCTAGTCTCCCATGCAAGTCCGAGGAAATTATCTCATCCATTTGTCATTCCTTCCTTCGTCTAAAAAAGAAAAGAAGAGCGATCGTAAATCTCGCTTTATCCTTTTTCTGCTTTGTATTTATCGTAGATTTTTTGGATTCTCTCTGAAATTGGTCCAGTTCCTTTCACACCATCTTCACTAACAGTAAATCTGTCAAAAACTTGAATGATGGCTGCTTCTTCAATAATTTTAACGTTTTGTGGTTGAAACATTTGAGAAAGTTCACCTGCTAATCCTGATAAATCAAATGGCTCTTCAGCTAAAGTTATTTCAACAATATTAGAACCAGTGATAAAAACTCTAAAGTAACTTTCATCTCCACTATCTGCGTCTGCTAAAACAACGTTGAGAGTGTTATCCTGTATTCCACGTAATACTCCTGTATATATTGTCTCATTATTCAGAGTGATTTTTACTCTCTTGTTAACAAGACCACTAAGTTCTAGTAAAAACTCACGATTAGGGTTTGCTGGCATAATTATCAATGCAAGGTCAATCTATTTATAAAAAAATGTTATGATTAGCGTTAATGATTATTCCTGCTAAAACTTATTGAAGTTTATTTTCATTTAATGTTTGTTTTATGGTCTCTTTGACCTTCTTGTGAACAATTGTGACAATAGGGCAAGCTTCTGCACACAAATTACATTTAGTACATTTATTTTTGTCAACAAAAATAATACTGTTGTTGATTGATATGGCTTTAAGCTTACATTTTCCAACACAAAGCTCACAATTTATACATTCAACTGCTCTTAAAACTGTGTAAATGAAATTTTCAATCGTATTTTGAATACCATACTTTGTGAGATTATCTTGTTTTCTGAAAATGATTTTGAAAGCGCCATCATGGTACAGAATAACTGAAAACTTCTTACTGGACACGCGAATAAAGTTAAGTTTACGATTGAATTGAACTTTTCCTACCATTATTAGTGCACTAGATACTGTGTCTAGATTTATTTTACTCGAAAAACTGCCAATAACAGTAATTGGATTAGTGATGCAGTCACTAGCTTCTATTTCCATAAACGATAATTCATTCTGCTTGGATGTAGTTTTAAAGTCATTAAGATCTAAAGAAAGAACGTTTGAAATTTTCTTTGGAATTTGCTTGAATCTCCACAATCCATGTTCCCAGAATCCGTTTGGTAGATTTTTTTCTTCTTTCCATTTTTCAACTGCGGTATGGAGTTTTGTATAAAGTTTCGGATGACTATTTTCTAGAATCTTAAATTGTGCCATGTCTGAGGATGGACAAACCCAACATCCTATTCTTTCATATCCTGTATCATAAAGAGGATTGTACGGTAAATTCTTCCAGTAAATATATAGCCAAATCATAAGAGCATTCCAATTCTGAATGGGGGATACATTGATTTGGTTTGGAATATATTGATTCTGCCAAATATCAGTAATGGCTCGTCGAAACGACTCATATCTCCTTTGTCCTACAAAACTAACACACTGTCCTCCTTGATAGAGTTTGTCTATTACTCGTTGAATGGGAGCTAGTTTTGCAAATTTGCAACAATGACGAAAATCTCTTCCTGGTGGTCCGAATTTTTCAAAAGCATCCCAAAACACTTTGGAAGATACTTGTTCTATAATTAATTTATCTTCGAATCCTAATTTCCTACTGCTCTCTTTTACATAGTTTACAGTTTCTGGAAATTCGATTCCAGTGTCAACAAATAGAACATCATAATTGCCATCAGGTAAAGCTTGCTTAACTAGAGATAATGTTACTAAACTATCTTTTCCTCCACTATAAGAAACCATTACAGGAAGTTCTAAGTCATCTATTATTTTTTGTATGAAGAATAATGCTTTCTTCTCTAAACGCAGTAGTTCTTGTTCATTCCATTTTACTATGTCTTTCCACGATCGTTTTGTATGATGAATCTGAACATATTCATCTGCAGCTTTGTAGGTTTTAGCATATACCCCCTTCTTTTTCTCTTTCCTTTCTGAATCATCTAGCCTTGCAATTCCTCCTGCTATTACTTTGTGTTTTTTATCTATAATAGCAATATAGTTTCCAACTTTGATATTTTCATCAGCATCAATGATACCTGGAATTAAAACACTAGCTCCTTTGATGATATATTCTATAGCTCCATCATCAATCATAACCCATTTGTTGATCTTCTTTTCATTCAATAAGGATAATCCATAACCATTAAGTTTGAGAATCCAGCTATTGGAAGTTAAATCATATCTTCTAGTTCCAATACTCTTTCCATAGAAAATAATTTCGTCCATGTGATCCTCAGACCCAGTATGATTGAGCAGTAAAATGTCATCCATATGTATTATATTTGTATTATTACCAAACGTGATTTTTATTAAATCTATAATTTCTGAGGTCTCATACGGGGTTGAAGGTCGTACATCATAAGGAGGGGTTAAAGGAACCAAATTTACTCTATTATCACAGATGGGACATGTATTCGAGCTAATTATTGGCAAAGAACAATCGTGACAATAGAACAAAAGATTTGGTCCTAAATAAGGAATATTTTTCTTCTTTCTCTTCTTACTAGGTTGGATCTTTTCCACCCACCTATGTTTCTCTAAGTAACTTCATCAAAATTCTTGGTATTTGGTGATGACTTGATACTTCTGCATATTTGCCTCCACCAAGTCTAGCTAAATCTTTGCAAACTCTTCTACCCCAATCATGTTTACTTGGAAGTGAGATTACATGCAAACGGGGGAAATATTTCAATAATGGACGTGGATCGCCCCCTCTATTAAAAGCACCATCTGTTACGAGGATACCAAATTTGTTTCTCTTCTTAATTTTGTCTAGTTCTAGTCCACCAAATCTTAATCCTTCAGCTATATTAGTATAACCAGCACTTTCGCTTTCCAGAATTCTATTAATGAGTTCCTCAGATTTCACCTTTTCTCTAATTCGTTTAATTGTATAAGCTTGAGTATTGAAGAGGACTACACTGAAATTATCTCTAGAAAGATTATAAGACATTACAGCAACGGTCAAAGCCGCTGTTGTAAACCTCTCTCCATACAATGAACCTGAAGTATCAAACATTAAAACTGCGGTTTTCATCCTTTCCTTTCTTTCTAAACTAACAATATCTTCTGTTTGAAGAATCCTACTTCTGTTTTGTAGAAAACGTTCGAGTGTTTCATCAATATCAAACTCATCTAATCCTATTTCATACTCTGTTTGTTCGTAAACTTCTCCCCTGATACCTTGACTAGTGATTCCAAATGCAGATTTCATAATAACTTGTCTTGCTAGTCTACGAAAAACAGGTCTAGTCCTTTCATCTAATGCAGATCTTAACATGAAAAATAATTCTGGAGCACTATTATCTCCCTTAGCTGCACGTCTAGCAACCATAGTATATCCTTTCTTAGAATTGAGTGCTTCAGCGACAGCAAATTTATTCGAGACCGCCAAGCCTTGAATAGCAGGCATGTTATCTACATCAATTGCCAATTCAGTTTGTTTTTTGATTTCGTAATAACTCATCCCTTCAGAAAGACTAGAGTATACTGAAGGATTCCTCTTTCCTGAAACAATTTCGGCTTCTAGTAATCTGTTTTTGTCCATCTTTCCTCTAAAGACAAAAGGACGCTGTACGTCCTCTTTATACAAATCTCCTCCCTCTTCTAGAAAAAATCCAAATCTTTAAAGGCACTTTGAACAATGTCTTTAACCACATCTTCGATTTGACTTTCTACTCCATCTTCCAATTCTATTTTGGTTGCAAGAGCCATAATAGAACCATCAATCCATGATTCGATATCATTAGATTCAAGAAAACGTATTATGGAAGCTAAATCAAGTGCTCCTCTAATAGATGCTCCTCTTCTTAAATCAGGCCAATCTCTTGTCTGTCTAACAATTTTTACAGCTATTTTTATGATTTTATCATCCTTTATGCCTGTTCGCACTCTAACTATATTTTCCTCTTCTTCCTCTGATTGATATTGCAACCTTATCCAGACAAATCTGTCTCTCAAAGCTTCACTTAACGGGGTTGTTGCAACAAGTTCAGCGGGATTCATTGCGCTAATAATGAAAAAGCCTTCTTGTGCTTTAACTTTTCCAAGTTTTGGAATAATAATTATTCCCTCATCCATAGCTGAAAGGAGAACATTTTGAGTGCCTTCTGGCATTCTGTTTAATTCATTAAGAAAGAGGATAGCACCTTGTTTCATAGCTTTTGTCAATGGACCTGTAACAAAAGAATCCCATGAATAACCTTGTTCAATTACCATTGGAGGATCAAAATGGCCTACAAGTTTAGCAGAACTATATCTTTCATCACCGTCAACTCTTTCTAGATTTTGTGAAAAATATGATGCCATTGCATTTGCAAGTGTTGTCTTTCCCACACCAACATCACCCTCTAGTAAAATATGGCGGTTTGCCAGTTTAGCAGCTAAACATTTTCGGAGCTCACCTATTCTTCCAACAATGTTAAACTGTTTTTGTATTTCCTCAATCATTTCTTCAATTGTCTTATCCTGCATTACAACGCCTTCCATAGATTCTCTTTCCTCTTGACAATTTTGTTATAATTTTCGAACGGTAGTTTTATACTACGAACTTTTAAATACTTTTAGATATTTGGGTAATGCAAAAACTCTATTTTTCGAGAATCCAACTAAGAATTTTAAACATAGCTCTCTCTAGCTGCAATCAACAAAGCTGATGTTATGTTTTTGCTAAATCTTTCTTCTGTTGAATTTAGTCTTGTTTTTGATGTAAAGTCTTCTCTAACTATATGTATGGGAACTTTATCATAAAAAATTTTATTCAATCTTTGAACTATCTCGTCCTTAGTTTTCCCACCCCCAACCCCTATTTTAATGACTAGTTTATCTGTTTCAATATTGAAAAAGGTGGATATTACTTCTTTAACAGTGTCAACTGCTGTGTAAATCTCGGATACGCTTATGATAGTTTCTCCATCAGCAACAACAGCATATCCAATGGTTTTTCCTGGATCTATTCCTATGATTACCTCAGAAAAACTTTCTTTTCCAATATACATTAAGTAAATATTAGAATACAAATAATAACGATTGAATGCTTTTGGAATGAATTTTTTCTTCCAGTCAACAGATTTTTTTTCAATTTCAGTTGTTATGACTACATCTACATTTTCAGGAATAAATTCATTAGGTAAAATGTGATTAGTTTGTATTTCCTTAATACCATCTAAGATTTCATTAAGTCTATACAAAAACCTAAAATTCTTGGTTGCTATTGTTACTTTAATCACAAATAAACAAACTCCTTGTGTTAATAAAGCTTTATCACTTTGTTTACAGAAAAGGAAACGTTTAAACAAGTATAATTAATGATATCTCCGAGAACCCCTTAGCTTAATTTCCTTGAATAATAATTCGCGAACATAACAAAAAGGGTGAATAAAATCAGTCAAAATAACCATCTATCTATCAGCATTCAAGCATATTTTAATGATTTAAATAAACAGCTCAAAAAAATATACTCTGTTGCATCAAAAGCAAGAAAAAAAGGTTTGGATCCAGTTCCCGAGGTAGAAATTCCTATTGCTAAAGATATTGCTGATAGAGTTGAAGGCCTTATAGGTCCTGACGGTGTTGGGAAAAAGATTCGTGAATATGAAGGAAATAACATGTCTAGGGAGCATGTAGCTTTTAAGATTGCTGGAGATATATGCCTAGGAAAATTGGTTCAAGGGACAAAAGAGGAACTAGCTGAACTGGCTATAAGAAGCTCTTTAGCAGTTATAACCGAGAGTATAACAGCAGCTCCAATAGAGGGAATAGCTAAAGTAAGGATTAAACAGAATGATGATGGTTCAGAATATTTGGCTGTGTATTATGCAGGTCCAATTCGTTCAGCTGGAGGAACTGCTGCAGGAATGAGTGTTCTATTAGCTGATTATGTAAGGAAAACATTAGGAATCTCAAGGTATAGACCAAATCAAAGGGAAGTGGAACGATATATTGAGGAGCTCGAATTATATAATCGAGTGAGTCATTTACAACTTCCAACAACAAAAGAAGAACAAAGGTTTGCTGCTCAAAACTTACCCATTGAAATTACAGGAGAACCCACAGATAAGGTCGAAGTGTCCGGAAATCGTGATTTGAAAAGAATTGAAACAAATCGTTTAAGGGGTGGTGCTTGTTTAGTTTTTAATGATGGATTAGTTGGTCGTTCAAAGAAACTTCAAAGAAGGATTCTAGAAAGTAAACTGGATGGCTGGGAATGGTTTCAAGAATTAATAAAAATTCATGAAGGTACTGGAACCCATATAGACGAAGATGTTTCAGATGAATATGACATTAAAGATGATTCTGAAAACAAAGAGGAACTTGAAATTCATTCTGATGAAGGTTATATCAAGGATGTAATTGCAGGTCGTCCTGTTTTTGCACATCCTTCTGAAATTGGCGGCTTTAGGATTAGATATGGGAGATCTAGAAACACAGGACTTGCTGGAATGGGAATTCATCCAGCTTTAATGGGATTAACAAATGATTTTCTAGCTTGTGGGACTCATGTACGAACTGAACGTCCTGGTAAAGGTGCAATTGTTATGCCTGTAGATTCTATTCACCCTCCAATTGTTAAATTGAAAAACGGTGATGTTTTAAAAGTTAATAGTTACAAAGAAGCCAAGTCTCTAGCAAATCAAATTCATGAAATTTTGTTTTTAGGAGATATGCTATATGGTGTAGGGGAATTTAACCAAAATAGTCATGATTTGGTACCTTCTGGTTATTGCGAAGAGTGGTGGATTCAAGAGTTAGAGTCAAAATACAGGGAAATTTCTTTGAAAGACAAAGAAATTCTGTCTCAAAGTTTAGCTAAGAAAATTCGAAATTTCATAAAAGATCCCCTTTTTAAAATTCCAACTTCAGAAGAAACTTTAGCTATTTCAAAAGTATTTGACATCCCCCTTCATCCTGAATATACCTATCATTGGTCAAACATTTCCATAGAAGAATATGTTTTATTGCGTAAGTATGTGACAGATAATAGTTCTGAAGAAGAACAAAACCTAGTTGTAACTTTTGATGAGAAAATTAAAGAAATTTTAGAAAAAATATTCATACCTCATAATGTAGTAGATAACAAAATAAAATTTGGTTTGCACAGTTCTCCTCTTTTAATTTCACTAGGGATAAATAACGGAAAACTTGAAAAACTTACTAATTCAAAGGGTAAAGTCTTAGCAGCTATTAATTCTGTCAGTAGATTCGAGATAAGAGAAAAATGTTCAGTGTATACTGGAGCGAGAATGGGGCGTCCTGAGAAAGCTAAAGGCAGAAGAATGAGACCACCAGTACATCTTCTCTTTCCTATAGAAGAAAAGGGAGGAAGGCTTCGTGATCTTTACAAAGCTGCAGAAAATAACAAAATATCCATTGATCTTGCTCTACGAAAATGCCCTCAATGTGGTGAATTAATTAATAAATCAATCTGTTCTTCGTGCGGTGTTGAAACTGAATTTGACAAAAGATGTGAGTATTGTGGAATTAACTTGAAAGGTGAAACCTGCACAAAATGCGGTAGAAAAGCAGTTAGTTACTCAAGAACCTCTTATCCAATAAGCGATCGCGTAAAAGAAGCTAAGAAAATAATTGGAGTTCCTTTTCCTAAAAATGTTAAAGCTGTAAAGAAACTTATGAATAAAAACAAAATACCTGAATTAATTGAAAAAGGGATTCTTAGAGCCAAACACAACATTTTTGTCTACAGAGATGGAACTATAAGGTTTGATTCAACAGACGCGATTTTAACACACTTTAAACCTAAAGAAGTGGGGGTAACGGTTCAAAAATTACATAAACTAGGCTACTCTGTAGATGTTAAAGGTAAGCCTTTGGAAGAAGGAGATCAAATCGTTGAACTAAAGATACAAGATGTTATAATAAACGATGATGGGGGAAAACATCTTCTAGATGTTGCAAACTATATCGATGAATTACTTGAGAAAGTATATGATCTTCCCAGATTCTATAAAGCAACGAATCGAACAGATATAATTGGAAAAATAATAATTGGACTTGCACCTCATACCTCTGCAGGTATTGTGGGCAGAATAGTTGGATTCACTAAAGCAAAAGTGAACTTTGCGCACCCATATTGGCATGCAGCGAAGCGACGCAATGCGGATGGTGATGAAGATTCTATCCTCTTAGCTCTTGACGCTTTTCTCAACTTCTCTAAATTTTACCTTCCCGAAATTAGAGGGGGTAAAATGGATGCCCCTTTAATCTTGGTTGCCAATCTAAATCCACATGAAGTTGATGATGAATCACATAATGTTGATACATGTTTGAGGTATCCTCTCTCCTTCTATGAAGCTAGTTTACAAGGTTCTTCTCCAAAATCAGTGTTACCACTAATTGACTTAATTAAGAATAGATTAGATAACGAATCAGCATATGAGGGTTTTCACTACTCACATGAAACATCGCACATATTTGATGGCCCTAGTTCAACAGCTTACAAAAATCTTACAACAATGGTAGACAAAGTGAATGCTCAGCTACAAGTGGCTGAACTAATTCGAGCTGTTGATGTTACTGACGTAGCTAAGAGAATAATTGTAAACCACTTTATTCCTGATCTTATTGGAAATTTGAGAAGATTTGGGTCACAAAAATTTAGATGCACAAAATGTAACAGGACGTACAGAAGAATACCTCTATCTGAAACATGTCCAAACTGCAAACAACCAAATCTGAATCTTACTGTATTTGAGAAATCTATTACAAAATATTTTGGCATGGCTGATTCATTAGTTAACAAATATGGCCTTTCTGAATATCTAAGAAACAGATTAGATATAATCAAGCATAATGTTGAATCATTATTTATTGAAGGGCCCTCTCTAGCAACAAAGAAGGGTACATCAAAGAAAATTGATAAAACTGTAAAACTTTCTGATTACTTCATCAAACCAGAAGTTGAGAGCAAATAAATGATTAGATAAATAATCTAAGATTAATTGTTTTTTAACAAAACGAATAGTTTTTAACTATCTGAAATGTTTTGAGGATGAAGAGTAATGGCAAATGCGGTAGAGCAAAAATCTTTTCTTCAATTGAGAAATTTAACTGAATTAGAAGGAAGGAAAAAGCAAACCTACGCCCTATTATCATTCTTAGTTGTTGTAGTTCTAACATTAGTGTTTTATCTGGTCCCTGATTTCTATTTTCTAGAAAAAATCACAAATGAAAGCGTTTTTGGAATGTTGGAGTTATACCAATTCAATATAGAAGAAGCCCCTTTATACAATGAAATAGAATATGGAAATTCTCTCTTTATAATTATTTCAAATTTTCTAAGCGGCTTGGATGGGCATGGAGGAAATACCCCTGTAATAAAATCAATATCAGCTAGTCGTCAATTTGCCATTGTGAGAGCCTGTACTGGAATGCAAGCAGGAGCGTTATTGATGGCTTTGATTATAGTTACACCAGCAGAAGCAAGTAAAAAGATTAAAGCCTCATTATATTCCCTTTTAGCTCTAGTTGTAGGAAACTTCCTAAGAATTGCTCTTGTAATAGCCATGACAATAACCATTGATGTTTCATATGGGTCTACATACAATGCAGCGTGGTTTTGGGCTCATGATGTTTTAGGAAAACCCATTGGATTTTTTGGGACAATATTTTTTGCTATTATTATCGAAAGACAAGGTGTACCGATTTTAAACACAGTGAGCTTATGGATAGATTCTTTCATAGATCTTTTGAAATTCATATATGGCAAAGTAGCTAGTATTTTAAGTTAAAAGATTTCATGAAAACAATGTTTAATTGATTTGGTTAGCTATTTCCAATTTTACTTTTTTTCAAAATTTCTTACTTTTTCTTAAAAAAATTTTGATTTTAATTCACTGGTAGCTTTCGATAAGTTTTATTAAACGAATTTACATATGTAGTTCGTAGATAATTAGAGTGTGAAACTACAATGAGATATTTAGAAGTAAAAGAGGATGGTACTTTAGTTGAATCAACTGAATTGCAACTAGGTCCAGAAAAAGTCCTCATTGTTGTGGATGAAGAAGATAAGAAAATGTGGTTGTGGAAGGGTTCTAGTTGTCCAATAAGAAAGAAGTTTATTGGAAGTAGGGCTTTATCTGATATAAGGAAGAAGGAATATGGCTTTGCATATGTTCCACAATCTTGCGATCAAGATGATGAAACTGCAGAATTTGTTGCCATGCTTCAAAAAATTGGTAAAACAGACACTGTACCTGATACTGTTGTAAACCGAGCTCAAAAAATAATTGATAGACAAAGTAGAATTAATGTTTTTGAGGAAGGAGCAGAACAAGAAAGTATACCAGCTTCTACACCAGCCCCTATTCCAGATTCAAAAGAAGGCGATGATGAAAGACTAAAAGATCGTCCAGCACAAGTGCCTGCTTCTGAATTACCAACACATCTTGCAAAGATGGGGGCACCAGGAAATCGGCCTATGCCAACAATACTTTCAGCACTAGAGTCTGAATCTATAGAAATTAAGAAACCTGAAGAAGCATTGATACCTAAAGATACAACAAGTGCTGCATCTAAAGAAAAAGCAGTAGTTAAAAGTGACATAATACTTGATCAATCATTTAAAGTTCTGAAAGATTTAGGAGCTCCTAAAGGATTCTACAGAGATTTAGTAATAATTGGGAACAAAGTATATACAGAAACATATACAGGCGGATTCGAAGAACTGGATGAACCACCAGAAGGAATATTTTTCTCAAGTTCTCATGTTCCAAGAATGATTTGTGAAAATGGTGTTGTAAGAGCAATAGAATTTCTTAAACCAGAGGAAGGGGCTGAGTTAAGTGAAGAAGACGAAGCAATTGCTCAAGATATAGAAGATTTACTCGGTATGTTTGAAATTGAAGTAGGGTAATAATACCTACTATTTATCTTATTTTAGGTGATTCTTCTGGAATATTACTCAATTAAAATCATACTCCATCCATCAATTCCTTCTGTTCAAAGATTGATAGAGGGTAAGATTGATGCTGAAACGAATTTGCTAGATGGCTTAATTTTTCTACTATCTGAACATGAAAAGGTCGTAAATATATTGATAAGTGATTCAGATCTACGCCCAGGTTATCTCATATTATCCGATAAAGTTGAGCTAAAAAGCACAGGAAAATTATACTTTCCAGTTAAGTCAGATATGGAAATTAGAATTATACCAATATCACATGGAGGTTAAAAAATAGTAAATTTTCTAGATATCTGAGTAGAATATATAACTTCTTTAGATATATTTTTAATCACTTTACCCCCTAACATGTTGCTCGCTGATTGCCAGGATAGCCAAGCGGACAACGGCGCTGGTCTTGAAAATCAGTTCCTTATAGGATCCGGGGTTCAAATCCCCGTCCTGGC
>JAAFKI010000073.1 GCA_021399345.1 Candidatus Heimdallarchaeota archaeon | reverse complement strand
TATCATACAGCCTACTATAGCGTTTTTGAGACCAACCGCCTGATCCTTTAGATCTGGATCTAGACACAATAATCTTTGTTTCGTTCTCAAAAGGTTCTACAATGTAACCCAATTTTCTACTCGCTAAAATTGCACACGCTTCAGCTGCAACTAGCGGAAAAAGTTTCCCGGAAACATTCAAGCCATGTTGTTTCATTAGCGTAGTTAGGGGAGTAAAACCATGAACTGGAGATCCCGTTATTTGAACTAGCTTTGTATTAGGTTGAAGTTGAAGACATAAATGAGGAATTTGAGATGGGTTCTTAACTAATTCATAGATATTATCGCTAGCAAGATAGTGAGCCCGAGAACTTCTTACTATGCCTATCAGTTTCTGTAAGTTAACCTTTTCATATTTCTGAATTATAATATTATTTGCTCCATCATAAACACAAACTGAGTATTTAGCTATCTTAGAAGGCGATGTTTGAGGTAAGATATCAACACCAACACTAATGATTTCGGAATCAGAAATTTCAATCACCTTCATTTATTTCCCATAACATATTTTATAACAGTTTCAACTTCATCTGTAGTAATTCCCCATTTTTTCCCAAAATAGTCTAAAAGATGAGTAAAATCTCTTCTTAAAAGAACAGTAGCTTCAGGATGATCTGTTTGAACAGCTTGGGGGAAGTCAATAATTGTTATCTTTCCATTTTCTTCATTATACATAATATTGTATTCTGTTAAATCTGCATGTACTATGTTAAATGTCTGATAAAGAGTTTTTGCAAATTCTATTATTCTTTCGAGAGTTTTAATTGGTTTCTTAATATGCTGCACATTTACAAGTTCTCTACCTTCAACAAAGTCCATTGCAATGATGTGTCTATTATGTCCTTTAACATCAGGTATAGGTAGATTTTTACCCTTTAAATCTTCTAGAATCTTGTATTCTCTTTTAGCTGCAATTTCAGCAATTGAGAACATTGAATAGTGAAATCTGTTTTCAAGAAAATCTCTTTTTCTCTTTATTTGTTGGAAACTAGCTCTACCTGTTCGATTGATCTTAATTATTATCTCATTTTCTTCAAAATCAATTGCATGGTAAATGTCGCTCTCTTTTCCTACTCCCCTAGTTTGCCCTACACCAAAAACTATTTTCTTATTGTAGAGTGTATTGAGCGCTAAAGCATCAAATCCAGACAAGGTTAAGGAATAACCAACAAATTGTCCTTTCCATCTGCGTGTCAATTTCATTTTATTCAATTTGGATAATATTAGATCAACATCTTTAGCTCTATAACCTGAATAAGTGACAATTTTATCTACGGGAGCATACTCTCCTTTTCGAAGAAGCGTCTCAATCATATTCAAAACCCTAAAATCCATATTTGAGAGGTCTTTCAGCACTTTAGCTCCACGCAGTTTTATTGGCATCAATATGTTGTAAGAGTATGACTTAAAATTCTTTTCTTTCTTATATTTATTTGAATGAGTAATAAGAAGTACGAAGTAAGGCATAAATACGATTCAACTGCAGAGCAATATGAGAATAGATACACTGCTATACAGAAACAGAAGTATTTCGAAATTTTCTCTGATATTGATATTGAAGAAAAGACAATTGTTTATGATGTGGGTGGAGGTACAGGATTGCTTCTAAACTATCTAAAACAGGATAATATTACTATTATTGTAAATGATATATCATTAGAGATGCTGAAAGTTGGGAGAAAAAAATATCCTCTAGGTTTTTTCGTTTGTGCAGATAGTGAATTTCTCCCTTTCCGAGAAGAGAGTGGAGATTTTGTCACTTGTATTTCAGTGGTACAAAATTTAGTCAATCCACAAAAAACGATTGATGAGTGTCATGATATAGCAACAAAGAAAGGTTATCTTGTTTTGACTGCTCTAAAAAAGATATTTAACATTAAGATTTTAAAAAATAAGGTTAAAAAAAGTGGATTTAAAATAATTAAATCGTGGAATCTTTCAATAGAGGATATAGCTATTATAGCAAAAAAGGAATGAAAGAAAGCTAAAGTATATTTAGAATTATTTTATTCACTTTCGTCTTACAGACCTTACGTACACCATGGGCGCCAGGTTCGTACCTTGAATCAAGCACTCCTGCTCGTTCTAGGTATTTGATCTGAGCTGAAGTATTTGCTTCAGTTTGTTTCATTTTCTTTGCTATAGTTGATATATCCATTTCTTTATCAAGAAGCAATTTTACAATGTTAAACCGTGTTGGAGACGATAAAGCTTTTGCCAGTGCGATTATTACTTTTTCTTCACTTAATTCAAGTGTTTCAGTCATTTGAAAACCACCCCTAATTTTCAGTTTATCTTAAATTAATTGATTATTTAAATATAATGCTTGGTTGACGAAAAAATAGGTACAACATTTATATATCAAGAATGTTTAATGCTTTGACAATAGTTTAATCTATCATGATTTTACTGAATTAATCAGATATTCAATCAGCAATGAAAATTCAAGACAACGATAATCGTTAAATCTAAATACTTTTCAGAATTACTATACTTAAACTTGCTAGAAACAGGGTTTAGTAATGAGTTCAGCTATAGATGAAAAAATTCTTGACATTAAGGACCAAATTTCGAAAACTAAAAAGAACAAGTCTACTGAACAACACCTTGGGGTTCTGAAATCTAAGCTTGCGAAATTGCGTAGGAAGAAACTAGATGCGCAATTTTCCAAGTCTGGTGGAGGTAGGCATGGTTTTGATGTTAAGAAGGCTGGTGATGGTTCTGCAGTTTTGATTGGATTTCCTTCAACAGGTAAATCCACACTCATTTCCAACATCACTAGTAAAGAATCAAAAATCGGGCACTATGATTTTACTACAACTTCAGCTATTCCAGGAATAATGTTTCACAGGGGGACACAAATCCAAATAATCGACTTACCTGGTATTATAGAAGAGGCAAGTTCTGGCAAAGGGAGAGGGAAGGAAGTCCTAGCTGTTGCTCGAGGAGCAGATATGATTATAATCATGGTGGATCCTAAAAAACCCACTGAATACTATAAGAAAATTATGCATGAATTGCATGCTGTTGCAATTAGACCGGGAAAAACAAAACCCTATATTCAAATAAAAAAGAAAGATAGAGGAGGAATTGCTCTCTCCACTTTAATTAAGCTTACACACATGTCTGAAAAAACATTCATGGGTATTTTAAGAGAATACAAAATCATGAATGCAGCTGTAACTGTTCGCAGTGATCCAACAGTTGATGAGTTAATAGATGTTTTAGAGGGTAATCGAGTTTATCCTAAGATTCTTATTATTGTAAATAAAGTTGATTTAATTTCGAAAAAACAAAAAAGGAAAATCAAAGAAAAATTTCCAGATGCTTTAATTATCAGTGCATTAACTGGTGAAAATCTCGAAATCCTCAAGGATGAAATAGTTGATCGCCTTGAATTGATAAAAATATATCTAAAGAAACAGGGACTAAAAACAGATTATGAAGAACCCTTGATTGTTAAACGAAATTCAACAATTAAAGATGTGTGTAATAAAATACATAGAAGTTTTGTAGCAGAATTCCGTTATGCAGTTGTTTCTGGTAAAAGTTCGAAACATCCAAATCAGAGAGTAGGTTTAGATCACGTTATTCAAGATGAAGATGTTATTACAATTATTATTAAAAAATTCTAAAAGAGAAAATCAATCCCTTTTATATGCGATTTTTCCTCCTACAATCGTGTATAACACTTCAACATCATGAAATTCTTCTAGTTCAATCTCGTCTAAGTTACGATTTAGAATAACAATATCCGCGAGCATGCCTTCCTTTATCATTCCTTTGATATTCTCTTCTCTCGATACTACAGCTGGATAGTATGTGTAGCACTTTATTGCTTCTTCCAGAGATAATCTTTGTTCTTCATTAGGATGAAATATTGCTCCTTTAATGCCATATATTGGACCCAAAGGCATACCATCACTCCCGAAAATAAGTAACATATTATTATCGAGAACCCAACGAAAAGGATTGTTAATCATGGTTTTTTCTCTCCCTAGTCTTTGTTCATACATACCATTGACATCAATCATCCCCCACCTCCAAACAAAGTTTGGTTGCATAGACATTACTAGTCCATATTCTTTTGATCGTTTTGCATCATCTTCTAGTAGAAGTTCAGCATGTTCTATCCTATGCAAGGAATTTCTACATTCAATTGCATCTAAATTTCGTTCTATTGCTGAAATCAGTTTGAAAATTGCTTTATCACCAATTGCATGAGCAGCAATTTGTAGGTCAGCATTTTGAACCTTCAAAATCATCTCATCTAATCTTTGATCATCATATAGTGCAAAACCCTTTTCACCTTCCTTGTCAACATAATCATCAAACAAATAAGCTGTTCGAGAACTAATGGCTCCATCTGTCATCAATTTACATGCTCCAATTCTAAACCATTTATCACCAAATGTACGATCAATTCCCAGCTTAGCTATCTCATCAATCATATCTTCATATACAATACCATATACTCTAATCTTCAGATCATTTTTTTTAGCAAGAAAATTGTAAGCAAGTAAAGTCTCGAAGGTTATATTATCATGTACAGAAGTTATTCCTAGACTCAAACATTCATCCATTCCATAACCTAATCCTTTAATAAAATCCTCAGAAGTAGGTCGGATTTCTTTTTTATCTGAGAGGTCTATATCCCTTAATGTTCCGATTATCCTTCCTTCCGCATCAACATCAACACCTTTCTGGTCTTTAGATAAACCTAAACGTGTGAAACCAAGGTTATTAACAACTACAAAATGTCCAGATACATGCTGAAGTATAACAGGATTTTCAGGACTTATAGGGTTTAAATCAGCTGCTGTCAGATACCTTTGTTCTAACCAATTGCTCTGATCCCAAGATCTACCTATAATCCACTCCCCAGGTTTCTTTTTCTTAACTTCATTTTTTACTAAATCTAATGTTTCATTCAGACTTTTAGTCTGACTTAAATCAAGATGTACTTTATTCATGCCATTCCATGCAATATGTGTATGAGCATCAATAAATCCTGGTAGTACTGTTTTATTTTCTACATCTAAAACCTTAGTTGATGGTCCAATAAGATGCTCTACTTCCTCATTTGAAGTGACTTTAAGGATAGTGTCCGAATAGATAGCTACAGCTTCCACTTTGGGATTTTCATCATTAAGTGTCCAAATATTCGCATTCTTGATAATTAAATCTGCAAATAATTCCATACTCATGAGCTATAATTTGTCCTTATTTTTTTAATCTTGTTATTCATTAAATTGATTATCAAAAACAAGAAAACAATATATAGTTGTTTTTCTCATCTCACATGATAACGATGTCGAAAGTTGCAGTCGTGTATACTGATAACAGAGAAGAAGGGACTTATCAAGTAATAGAATTATTAGGAATCAACCCTGTTAAAGGAAAAAATGTTGTTCTAAAACCCAATTTTAACACAGCTGATCCTCCTCCAGCTTCTACATCAATGGTTGTTCTGAAATCAATAATCACCAAACTTTACGATATGGGAGCTAAAAACATTACTGTAGCTGAACGAAGTGGACCTGTTGACACACATGATTGCATGAAGCAAAAAGGTTTGTTTGAATTAGCAGAAGAATTAGAATTTGAAGTAGTAAATTTAGCAGAGGTTCCAGTAGAAGAATATGTACACATTGTTCCAAGCGATAGCCATTGGAAAAATGGCTTTTTGTTTGCAAAAATCTATCATGATGCAGAATGTATTGTTGAGACATGTTGCTTGAAAACACATCAATTTGGGGGGCATTTTACATTTAGTTTGAAGAACGCTACTGGTTTAGTTCCAAGAAGGAATCTAGATGGAACCGCACACATGCGGGAAATGCATAGTTCTCCACACACAAGAAAAATGATAGCAGAAATAAACACAGCATTTACTCCAGACTTAATTATAATGGATGGAGTTTCTGCTTTTGTTGATGGTGGACCAGCTAGAGGTACTATGAAAGAAGCTAATGTAATGTTAGCTTCTACAGATCGAGTAGCTATTGATGCTGTAGGAGTTGCAATCTTAAGAATACTAGGTACAACACCTGAAGTTTCTAGAGGTAATATTTTCCAACAAGAACAAATAGCGAGAGCTGTAGAACTAAAGCTTGGGATTCAGACAGCAGCTGAAATCGAACTTGTAACTAACTCTAAAAAAGCAAATGAGCTAGCAGAAAAAATATATGCTGAGCTTCTGTAGAGAAAATGAATCTTTTATAGTTCATCTTGCTTGTAATCAAATACACATTAGACTGAGTTGATTTAATGCCCACCTTAGAAACTGAACTTTCCCCTCCTACTGATATTCAGATGAATATCAAAGCTCTTCTTAAAGCTCCTGAAACTAGGGAGGTAATAGCTTTTTTCACATCACAGTTTCTCAGTTTTGCAGTATTTATGTCAATAAGACAACTATTTCCTCTTTACATACAAGAAAGAGTTTCTTTTCAAATGATGAATTATGCTTTCTTCATGTCATTTGATAACTTCTTTCCCAATGAATTGAATGATTTTACATCAGGAATTGAAACAGAAGTATTAATACGGTGGGGAATTATAGCTACAGCTTATACATTTGCGGGTCTAATTGGGAGAGTTCCAAGTGCTTGGCTTGTTGAAAAGTTTGGTCGTAAAGTTTCTATTGTAGTATCATATATTTTGTTGATTGGTTCAGTAGGTTCACTAGCCTTAACAGATAACACTGCTCTTCTTGCATTGCTTTTTGTAATGCTAAGACTTACGAATAATGTCTTTGGTTTATGCAGTAGATCCCTGTTGTCTGATTTGAAGTCTAAGTACAAAGGGTTGTATAATTCTCTTATCTCTAGTTTTGGAAGATTAGGAACACTAATAGGAGCAATAAGTTTAGGTTTCGTTCTAGATTTCCTTCCAGGTTATGTTATGCTATTATCTGGCTTCATTGTAGCAATTTTTGGTTTAGGAGTATTTCAACTTCTTTTTGTAGAAGGAAAAGCTGAAACAATTCATTTTGTCAGAAGAATAGATATTAAAAAAGGTGACAAAACAAAATTTGATTTCAAAATATTCAAATCTAGAACATTTATCTTTTTCACATTAAGTTTCATTATCTTTGGATTTATCTCGGGTATAACAGATCCAGTAATTTCTCTTTATGGCAAGAATATCCTTTTTCTACCCGAAAGAACGATAGGAACTATTTTAGGTTTATCTCAGTTAAGTTTTGTCCTTATTTCACCGTTTGTAGGATGGATAATATCAAATAAACCAAAAACAAATAAATCGCTTCTTCTTTCAGCATCTGTCATCATTACTTTGAATTATTTGCTCATATACTTAATTCCAGGCAATCCATATGTATATGCTGCAATATTATTTATCAAAAACATTGGACATGCGTTATTTTTTCCAGTAGTATTTACAATTCTAACCTATGAATTACCAAAAGCGCATTTCTCAGTAATTTATTCAATTATAACTACAGGTTTCTTCTTAGGTATTACAAGTACAACCTATTTGTCTACAGTTCTATACAATAAATCTCCAATCTATCCTTGGTTATTTGCATGGATTACTGGAATCATACTGATATTAACAGTAATTTTTTACTTCATTTTCAAGAAAGGAGAATTGAATAATTCTGTTAGATAGAAGGAGAACTCTATAAATTTCATTTTGTTGAGCTTATATATTTCAGTTTATTTTAAGTAATGTGTCTATAGAGATTGAAAGTTTAAGTAAACAATTTACAAAAAAGGGAAAAGAAATTAATGCATTAGATAATGTATCATTAAAAATCAAAGAAGGCTCATTTGTGGGGCTTCTAGGCCCAAACGGAGCTGGTAAAACTACTCTTACAAAGATTCTTACAACTCTTCTTCTTCCTTCATGTGGAGAAGCTTATATTGATGGCATTTCAATTAAAGAAGATAAGAAAATTAGGCAAATTGTAGGAGCTGTTTTTGGAGAAACAGGGGGACGAAGTTTATATTATAGATTATCAGTTTTAGACAATTTGATGTTCTACGGAACTTTAAGCGGTTTAAGTAAACCAGTAGCAAAAAAAAGAATTCAGTCCCTCTTGAATTATTTTGATCTGGAGGAGAAAAAGAATGCTCTAGTTATGAAACTTTCCACAGGTATGAAAGCCAAAGTCCTTCTCATTAGATCCTTAGTTCCCTTTCCAAAAGTCCTATTGTTAGATGAGCCAACTCTAGGATTTGATGCTGAAAGTTCTGAAAAAGCCAAAGATTTACTAAATGAATTTAATAGAGAATTTGGAACAACAATCCTCCTTACTAGTCACAATTTTCCAGAAATAGATGAACTAACTTCTAGATTGATTCTAATTGATTCAGGAAAAATCGTTCAAGACTGTGCTCCTGAGGTCTTCAAGCAGAAAGTTATTCAAGAATATATTCATCTAATCTTCTCATTACCTCCACTTCCATCCGATGGTTTCAAAATGTCTCAACTACCTACAGAGATTTTCAAAAAACTTGTTAGAGATTCTGCTGGAGCGGAGGTTACTTCACTCAAGGAAAAGGATGGCTTAAATTTCGTTTATGAGGTAACAATTCAGCCAATTAAGTATCCGCTTAATGAAACGATTTCTAGAATTACTGTACTTATCTTACGAGCCAGTGGAGAAATCTACAAAATTGCACCCTATATGCCTAGTCTCAAAGAATCTTTCTTAGCTTTTCTAGCTATGAACAAAACAAATTCTGCTCTTGAATCTGAAGCAAAAGAAGAGATTTTCACTTTCCCAATGCAAGAGGAGGATGTTTAGCAATTACTTATCCTCTTGTTGATGTACTTAATTCATTTAATTGTGCATCTAAGAAAAGCAACCCCTTTTCAAGAATTAATATCATCTTCAAATCAAAAATAAAAATGGCATTGAGTTACAAAAGTAGTTACTTAATGACTTTTTTCCTTAATCTTATTACAATCGTAATGTACTTCTTCTTTGGTAAAATGAACCCAGACATGACTGTGTTTGGGATTCAGTCAACTTATTTAGAATTTTGTTTTCTAGGTCTAAGTTTGCAGATGATCATAGGGACTTCTTTAGCAACAGTTTGTGGAAGCATTTACAATGAAATAGTTTCAGGAACTTGGTCTTATTTACTGTTTCAATTCAATTTTATTGAGTATTCAATAGGCAGTACTTTGGCTGGTGTTGTTCTTTCTTCACTTTCTGTTTTTGCAGCTTTATTCTTAGCTTATTTATTCATGGGGAGTTTTTATGTTATTTCAATTCAAGAAGTTATGTTAGTCATCGTTCTATTCTTGTTAATTTTGATAGCTCATATGTCGATTTCCATGATTTTTGCTTCTTTCACAATATACTATCAAAAAAACAGTGGTTTAGTTCCCCTTCTTTATCAACTTACAAGAACATTCACAGGTATTGTTTTTCCACTTTCATTACTTAAGGGGTTTCCAATGATAGTATCTAGAGCTCTTCCTTTGACGTATGGACTTGAAGCTTTACATTCAGTAATATTAACGGATGAAACTAATTGGCAGCTAATTTTGACAAATAGCATGATATTGTTAATTTCTTCAATAGTTATAGGAATTTTTGCTATTTTCTTAGCATCTAAAAGCATCGCTCATTCAAAAAAACACAATAAGGTAGATTGGTATTAATGTCAACAGATGAAGTCATCAAAGTAATTGAAAAATTCGAGCATTCAAATTTTTCCACATCTTTTTGGATGGGGTTTAAAGCAACTTTTTTCAGAAATATAAAGATAATTTGGCAATATAAGTTTGCACTGCTTTTGGGTTTTGTTAATACTTTCGCTGTTGCTAGTTTATTCTTTTATATTGGAAACCTTGTTCCCGGTCAAACTATAACCCAAGATGGTTACATTGTGAGTAGTGTAACCTATATCTTTGCAGGCAGCATGTTAGTAGATATATCTACTCGCATACTTAGGAAATCAATGAACAGTTTCACAAGTGAGATGAAGCAAGGAACTTTCGAAACTTTGGCAACCCAACCTTTTGGTCTAAAGAAGTATTTTGTTTCTGAAATCACATTTGAAGTGTTGTACAGTTTAGTTTTTTCAGTAATTTATTATATTCCAGTTCTCCTAATCTTTCCTATTTTCAAGGGGGGTCTCAATCTTAATTTTGTATCCGTGCTATCCTTTCTGTTGGTTATAGTTTGCGTCATTTTCTTTTTCTTTTCCCTATCTCTATTGGCTGCAAATGTAACCATACTAATAAAGAGAGGAAGAGAGATTTCTATGATAATTATAGGTGTTATGCATCTATTAAGCGGAAGTCTCTTTCCTCTCTCCCTCTTCCCTGAATGGCTGAGAATAATTGCATATATCTCTCCGATGACGCTTGCTGTTCAATCATTTAGACTCTGTTTATTTGGACAGGGAACTCTTTTGAATGGTATAGTTTGGGGATCAGTTGTCATGTTAATACTTATGTCAATAATAATGTTAATTCTGTTTAATCTAACCTACAAAAAAATATATTCAAAAATCAGATATAAGGGGACAATGCATGAATACTAATGAATCTAAGATAATTTTCTTCTTACAACAAATGAAGAAAATCATTAATTGTGGCTTCAATGTTATCTGCTTGAGTAATTGCTCTACCAATAATTATAATGTCTGCGCCATTATTGAGAGCTCGAGCACTAGTTTCAAGATTTAATCCTCCAGCAACAGCTGTTTTACTTTCTGGAAATTTTGCTTTGATTAGCTTAATTTTATTCCAAGGATGATCTGCTTCTCCTTCTTGATCTATTCCTCTATGAAAAAGTACAACTTCTGGTTTCTTTGTTAAATTTTCAAGAATTGTAGATGGTGATTCAACGTTCATACAATCTAATAAAATATCAACCCTTCTTTTTTCTGCTTCTTCAATTGATGAAACAAGTGTTTCATTAGGGGCTAATCCACTGATAGCTACAGCATTTGCTGATGCTTCTGCAGCAATCTGAACCTCTAACCATCCAACATCTAGTGTCTTCATATCTGCAATAATATATGATGATGTATGAAATTCACGAATAAATTTCACAATATCAATTCCGAATTTTTTAATCAGAGGTGTCCCTGCTTCTAAAAGAATTTTATCGGAGTCTGGAATTTTTGATAAGATTCTTTCCAATTTGGTCTTGTCAACTAAATCCAAAGCTATCTGTAGATAAGGAGGATTGTTGATTTTCATTTTACAAACTCACTAGCTTGGTTGGTACTGCTTCTTTCAGGATTCTTGGTTTAGCAATATCCTTGACAAAGTTGAGAATGTATTCTTGATTTCTTTTATCACCATGAATTAAAAATATCTCATTTGCTCCTGATTTCTCCATAACTGCTTTCAAACCATCTACTGAACTATGTCCAGAATATGGAAATTTCATTACTTTTGCCTTTAAATTGAGTTTCTTTGGTTGCCCATAGCTTGTTTGAAGTGTTATGTTTTTGTTCCCATCAAATATGTCTCTACCAGTTGTCCCTTCTACTTGGTAGCCAGTGAATCCTAGAACATTATTTGGGTTGGTTCCACACAGTTCTAAATAAGTGTGAATAGGACCGCCTTCTAGCATACCGGAAGTAGTAACAATGATTGAGCCCTCTTCATTTTTTGAGATGTATTTTCTAGAATTGTGTGTTCTATTTGAAATTGAGGGAACAGGAATAAAATTTTGTTTTTCGAAAGGTGAATAGAGACCAGCATCTTTCAACTGACTGAGAAAACGTTTGGATACCCACTTATCACTTAGAAAGTGCTCTGTAACCATATTCATATGATTAATCATTCCATCAATGTAAATAGGTACATCATTCAAATCGTCATCTAAAGCTAAGGTGATTAAAGTTTCCTGAGACCTACCCACTGCAAAAGATGGTAAAAGCATTTTATTTTTTTCATCTGTTATTTGCTTAGCCATAAGACGAAGACCAACATCTATCTTTGATCTCTCAGGCACATAACGATCGCCATTAGTAGATTCTATCAGTAGAATATCTATTTCCTCATCTGGTAAATCATATCCATCAAACATAGGAGTTATTCTATCATTTATATCAGCAGTATAGAGAATCAATGTCCCTTCCCAATCGATAAGTATTTGAGCTGCTCCTAGAACATGCCCAGCATTAATTAAACGTGCAGTAATTCCATCTGCTACTTTGAATGGCTTTTCATATTCTGTAGTTTTTATTCTTCGAAATGCTTTATCCAAATCAGACTCTGACCAATGTCTTCTTCCTTCAATTTTTAGATGATCTAACCAGAGTTTGTAAACTATCTCCTTGGTTGGATGAGTCATGTAGTAATTTCCTTTAAAACCATGCTTAGATAAAGCGGGCATATAACCAGAGTGATCTATATGTGCATGACTTAAAAGAACTGAATCAACTTTGTGTGCTATACTATCTACTCCTTTTGGAGCAATAGACAATTGTTTAGGAACTAATTGCAGACCACAGTCTAGAAGTATATTATGATCTCTATCGTGTAGAAGAAAACTACTTCTTCCCACATAGTCAGTAGCACCGAAAGCTGTAATATTTATATCGTTCATTATTTACGCCCTGTAATTTTGAGTACTAAAAATAAAGTAATTTACCCCAAAGGTTATTTCATTATTCTCTTCTTCAATTATGCCGTAACTTCATAATAACTAAAAATGTTTTGATGTACTTAATTGAATATTTTTTTATATAAGGATGGCTAGATTCATCTTGATAATAATGGTACCTGATAAGAGAAATGGTAAACAAAAGAAGCAAAAAGAAGAAAAAAAGGACATTCGTTCAGATATTTCTGATGCCTACAAATCATTTGATGCAGGGCTGAAAGATACTCAAAGGCAAGATGAAGACAGAAGGAAAGAAGTCTTTGAAGAAGGAATAGAGAGGATTGAAAAGAAATCTGAAAAAGATCTTATAGCTTCTAAAATGCTAGTTGGAAAGGTACTTGAGCTTCGTAAAAGAGCAGGAATGGCAGAAACAATAGGAACTGCAGGTAAAGTAAAAACTCCAATGTTGTTTGGTAAAGATGAATTCAAACAAAAACTTGTTCAAGAAATAATGGTTATAGGAACTGAAGAACTAGAGGATATTGGTAGCGCAATAACAGTTGTAAACCTCATAGATTATTTCAGGGAAACAAGACCAAACTGGAAAGTAGGAACAGGAGAGATTCTAGAAGTAATACGCAAACTAGAAGAAAAAGAAGTAATTCCACCAAAAGTAGATCTTGGAGAAGAAGAGGTTTTGATAAGATTCAAACCAATCGAAATGTCAAATGATATACAAGAGATATTAATGCTAGCTACAGGATTACCATCATTATCGGTTGACAAAGTTGCAAGTCATTTAGGATGGTCAATGGAAAGAGCTCAAAGCACGATGACGTTGATGATGAAGATGGATTTAGCAATACTGGAAGAAGAATCGGGAGATTATTACTTCCCTGGCATTGCTAAAATGTAAGATGCAAACAAGTCCTAATACTCCAAAAGAATAAGGTTTTAGTGGTTCTTATCGCCTTTTGCGAAGAGTTTATAAGGTTTAAAAGGAAGGTATCTTGGTGAATCCCTACACTCATTTTGCAGGGATTCACCCTCCCTCCCTCAAAAATTAATTAGACAGTTAGTTAATTAAAAAGCTCTTATCAAATTTCATTTATTTCATTCTGTACCAATGCTTTGTCCCTTTGTTTCTTTTTTCCTCATCCATTTCTGCTAGAACTTTGACAGCATAATTTGCAGCTGTTATTGCTTCTTTTTCTCCTTTTGTTCCAAATTCATTAGTAACTCGGTTTGCATACACAGCACAAATTGCCCCAGTTCTAGCTCCATAGATTTGACCTAATGTAAATATATGTGACGCTTCCATTTCGAGATTCATTACACCCATCCTCTGGAGGTCTGGAACAATCTTATCTGTTTTAGATATTTTATAATCCTTGAATCCTGGTCTCCCTTGTCCTAGATAGAAACTAGAAGAAGATGCTGCTACTCCTAAATGATAAGTAAATCCTAAAACTTCACATGCTTCTATAAGCGCTAGAACAACTTCATAGTGAGCTGAAGCTGGGTAATCTGCTGGCACATAATATTTGCTAGACCCCTCCATCTTGACTGCAGCTGTGTTAATTATTAGATCTCCCAATTCTAATCCTGGTTGAATAGCACCTGTAGAACCTACTCTTATGAAGGTATCACAACCAATATTGAGCAATTCAGTAATGGCTATTTCACAAGCAGGGGTACCAATACCTGTAGAAGTAACGCTAATCGGAACTCCATGAGTCTTCCCAGTATAGGAAAAGTATTGCCTATGAGCTGCAATTTCCTTAAACTCTTCCCATGTTTCAGCTATTCTTCTCGCTCTTTCAGGGTCTCCAGGAAGAATTACAGGTCCCTTCAAATCTCCAGGTTTGCATTCAATATGATATTGTTTTCCCTCTTCGAAGACAGGTTTATCTGCTTCTATCTTAGTTTTTTCTTTATCCATAATTCTCAATAAGCAGATTAGAATAAAAGTTTTTCATATTTTCTCTAGTTTAACATCTAAAGTAGTTCTTTTGCTCTGTCAAAAGAGATTTTTTCTTCTTTCATCATTTGTTGAGCAATTCTTTCAATATTTTCACCTTTTGCTCCAGCAGTAATTGCTATATTTCTTGCATGCAAGTTCATATGACCTTTTTGAATTCCTTCTGAACACAGCACCCTAAGTGCTGCCAGATTTTGAGCTAAACCAACTGCGCCTAATACTTCTGCAAATTCCTTCGCACTACTAATACCCATTATTTTGAAAGAAAGTTTGTAAATTGGATTAACATTCATTGCACCCCCAAGGATTCCTACAAAAGCTGGTACTTCAAGATAACCTACTAAATCACCATCTTTATTCTTCTCAAATCTAGATAATGATCTGTATCTTCCTTCTTTTACTGCAAAGGCATGAGCTCCTGCTTCTACAGCTCTTGAATCGTTACCTGTAGCAAGCAGAACAGCTGTTATTCCATTCATAATCCCCTTATTATGAGTCGTACATCTGTAGATATCATGTTCTGCAAAATCATGCGCTAAAAGAATTTTATCAACAATATCTTCTCCACCCAAATCTTCCTTATCAAAAACAGCTTTGACTTTAACCAATCTTCGAACTGCATAATTGGAGATTATTTTAAGTAAAACTTTGCCAGAAGTAATGTTCTCTATCTCTGATTTGATTTTCTCTAACATTGTATTAACTGCATTTGCTCCCATAGCATCTTTTACATCTACAATCAAGTGAACGACTAGGTATTTCTCAATCTTTCCATTTACTTCTCGAATCTCAATATCTTTAGCTCCCCCTCCTAAATCTACTAATTTCTCGTTTGTTGAATTAGCAAGTTTCAGCAAATTATCTTTATTCATAAGAATGTTTGAAGAAGCTGCTTTGAAATCTTCTATACCTAAAATCTGGATTTGTCCAATAGCTATCGAACCTGTATATTCTGCTTCAAATCCACCTTTCTTTCTAGCTATTTTTGCTGCGTGACTTGCAGCTGCTACGATAGAAGACTCTTCCACAGCCATTGGGACAAGATGATCTCTTCCATTGACAGTGAAATTGGTTGCAACACCTAATGGCAGAACAACTCTACCAATCACATTTTCAATCATATAACTAAGAGTTTCATCTCTGATACCTTGTCCTTTAAGAAGAGTTATTTCTTCATTAGATAAATTGCATAAATCTACAATCTTATTTCGTTTTTCTTCTAATGAGAGATTGTGAAAATTCGGTATTCGAGAACTAAATGGCATGATAAGCTTTTCAGCTACTAAGTTAATATCTTTTTCCCAAATCTATAGTGTTTGATGTTGTTTGAATTAAAAAATAATAGAAATAGAGGTTAATGGTAAAGATACAAAAATCGCTCCATATAGTAGAGAAACACTTGATTATAGTACCCTGAGAAGTAAAGATCATTTGCATGACCAGCGAATGGAAATATTAATACTGCACAATCGCTTCTCCCCAAATCACTATATGTTTTCTGAAATCTTAAAGATTCTCTGATTAAGTTATCTTTAGCTCCTTGGAATATTAAACTTGGAGGGGAGTCAGATACTACTAATAGATTTGGATCAACCCATTCTGCTTTACTACCAATAGCAAAATCTGCTGTGATATTGTTTGCTGGATAATAGGGAATCAGTCCTTTTATTGTCATTGCATTGGAAAAAGTACTTGTATAATTCCCAGAATCTAAGCTTAAAGCCACAGCACAGGTAAGTTGGCCTCCCGCTGAACCTCCTGAAATGAAGACTGAATCAAGATTAGACCCATATTCAGAAGAATGAGTTTCTAAGAACAGAGTGAAATTACCAATATGCCGTACCATATCATCCAGTGTAAAATTACCAAAAACATATTCAGGACCTACTGAAAATCCTCCCATTAGATTAGACACGTTATTTAATCCATACTGAATGTCGAAAACACAATATCCTTGAGCAGCTAGATATCTATTCATCATTCTTATGTTCATTAAATTCTTATCACCAAGAACCCAACCTCCACCGTGTATTCTAATAATCGTTGAATTTTCACCAGGCAATCCAACGCCACCGTTAGGTGGCAAATATGCATCAAAGAAGAGTTGAATATTCTGATCTACAGAATAATTACTAGTACTTCCATCAAAATACAATATATCCGAAATAATGACACAAGAAGGATTTCCACTACCTAGAAAATACCCAGTCAATTGAAATGGATTTTTCAAGAAGAAATCCTTGAAACCAGATGAATCGATTGTAGTTTCCCAACTTCCTCCAAAATATGGATTATATGCTTCTGAAAAATCATTACAAGCAGCTGCACTGAATGATGGAGTTGAAAATAATGGAATAAGGCACAATATAGCTACTGTAAATCCTAAAACTGAAATAGATACCAGTTTAGTTTTAAAAAATTTTGTAAACCTTTTGACTGTATATAATATTAGAAATGTTGAAATTACACATCCTAGACCAAAAAAAAGACTTGTTTGAGCAGCAAAAACACCTAATCCGAAACCGAAAAACCTTAACAAGTTTGGATTAATTATTGTTATAACTATCAAAACTCCTAAAGAGAGAGAAATTATACTGATTAGTACTATAATTGTTCTAAGAATAAGTAAAACTACATTCTTCAACGATTTTTTTTCTGAAGTAATCTTCTCTGAATAATCTAACGTTTCTTTATTCAACTTAAGAAGGAAGAATGTAATTAAAATTGAAGGATAAATTAAAGTCCCAAAATAGCTACCAATAACAATGATTCCAAATGCAACATTTGCACTAGGATTAGGTCCATATCCAATAAAGTTAACAAAGAAAATGAGGAGATAGGCAACAGCTACAAAGCAATAGTATCCATAAGAAGCTACTCTAAATCTTTTTACTAGATTTATTTCAGGATTAACTTTCTTGCCCATATAAAGAACTATGGAGCTGTCATAAAGAATAGTTAAAATGTAGACGATTCCTACAAAATTCCAAAAATGCGAATTATTTGGATAAGCAAAATAAATAATCCCTGTTACTAAACAAAATAAATTCAAAAATAATGCAACAAGCTTTGAATATAAGGGTAATCTCTTCATTGAAGAGTGTCTCTTTCTGTTAGTATATATATTTTCTTGAATCATTGGACTTCTTAAGAAATAAAAGATAAAAAGAATTTATTAAAGAACTTAGAGTTCTTCTAAAACTTGTATTTTTTGATCTTTGAATTGTCTCATAATGCGTGTAACATACCCAGCTATTAGGTTTCGCATTTTCTTAGACATTGTGGAACAAACTTCTTCAACGACATGTTTGTTGTTTTCAAACTCTGTATTGAGTTGGTCATGAAAATCTCTTACAATTTGTTTGGATAACCGTTTTACTTGGCTTGTTCGAATATTACCCATTTAATCACTATCTGGTGCATCTTACAGCTTATTTTAAACCTTACTATGAGTCAGATTTTACAATAAGGCTAAAAGTAAAATTGCTCACTTGCATAAACTTCTATACCATTTGGAGTTATGGAAAATGGCCTTTCAGACATTTCATGCTTCAAACCACGCATTTTGCGGATATTCATACTGCGTATGGCAACATTATTTCTATATTCATAGTTCAAGACTATAACTCCTTGACTCATGAATTCTTCAACACCAAATCTACTTACTACACCACCCCTCATTTCACTTGTTAAGATGGTTGTACACTCTAAAGAAGACATAACTGCACTGAGTTTGAGAATTTGTTTCCTGATTTGCTGTTCAGATGACATAGATAAAGCTAAAGCTGTTATACTGTCAATGACAACTCTTTCAGCTGAAGTCTTATCAATTATTTCTACTAATTGTGTTATAAGTTCGTCAACATCTACAGGGGTTTGATATTTCTCTTCAGAACTGACACCAGCTCTGGGGCTAAAACCATCAATAATTACAAGTAAATTATCCTTTTCAATATCATTTAGGTTCCAACCAAAATTCAAAGTTTCTTCTCGTACATGCTCGGGATGTTCATCGAATGAAACAAAAATTCCACTTTCTCCACCAGATACGATACCATGATAAAGAAATTGCATTCCAAATGTGGATTTTCCGGCTCCAGCAGGTCCTGAAACTAGAATTGTTCTACCTTTAGGTAGTCCTCCTCCAAGAATTCCATCTAATCCAATTATCCCTGTTTCAACTACTTCCATAAGTTCTCTTCTGCATTAACTATAAAAAGAATTTCGGAAGTATTATTACCAATTCACTCATCAGTAATAGTTGTTAACTCCCAGCCTCCAGGAGATCTACACAAAATTGTTGGCTGTGAAACATGATCTATATGCAAAATCAACTCTACATCATGTTGTTTTCTAAAATGAGCTGAAGCAGGTACAATTTTGAATTTGCCATCAATAAGATGAATAGTATTACCAAGAGTAGAATTGCGAATTAATTCTTGATTCTCATCTATAATGCCAATTCTAGCCATCATTCCCCAGTTCATCACTTTAATTAACGGCTTGATTTTGTTTTTCTCTTTCATGTAAGAGATTCCTACACAATAAAGAGGAGATTTAAGATCAATTGCTAGTGCAGAAAGAGGTTGATATGAAGACGAAGTGAAGTTCTCTAAATCTTTGGGTTTACTAGTAACCTGTAAGCTGACCTGATAACTAGATTTAATCTCTGGAAATTTCTTAACCAGAATTTCATAAAGATTTTTAATGACCGATTTAGCAGGATAAAATCCAGAGAAATATAACCAACCTAAATATTCTAAACTAGCTATACATAATCCTCTATTCTTGGAATTAAAAGAAAGGTAAAAAGTTTGCTCAAACATTAATGCAGCTTTCTGCAAATCTTCTAACTGCATGAATTTAAACCCAAGTTGATTGATGAATTCAATATTATCATAATCATAATCTTTCGCTGTTTCTACCGCCTTCTCCCCTCCTAGAATAACAGTTAGCAAGATTAGTGCCCTTATAACATTGACAACATCAGCTCTCTGATATTCGTTACATTCATCCTCAAAAGCTGGAGTGAAATAGGAATTCAATCTCTGAAATTGTCCTGATAAAAGTAGAATAATCATCCGTAAGAAATGAACATCAATGCCATATTTTTCGTTTGCTTCTGAGTTTTGTAATAATATCATAATCAATTTATCCATGTAGACTCTAGCAAGATCAACTTTCTTATTTTCAACTAAACTAATGCAGGATAAATAATGTAATCGACCTAGAAGTTGAAGAGATTCATTGTAGATTATGTGATCTTCTATTTTATCAACAGCAAGTTTCCAATCCACTAAGTAGTCAGTTATTTCTCGAATTCTAGCTAATAATTCTGCTTCTAATTCCATATATTTACCTGAGTTAAAATCATCTTCTAAGCGTTGTAAATCACTTTGAACTTCAGTAAGAAGTTCCTTTAATTGTAAGGATTCAATTGAAAAGCAATCTGTTTCAGGTAAATCACTTTGAGATAACTGAGTCATTTTTTCTTCATATTCAGTTCGAATTACAGATATAGCAGAATCAATTATCTTTCTGATTCGTTTTACTGGATCATATCTATTTGTACTTTCAATTGAATATCGAATTTCAGCTGTCATCAACTTATTTTCCAGTTCTTTAAGGAATGAATTCAAAGTAGGATCTTTGTTCTCTTCAATAATAAATTTGGTGAATGCGCTGTTTGTAAGTGTTGGAATTTCAATCAATTCAGCTGTTTCAAGAAGCTTTAGATCACTACTCACAATGGTTGCACCTAATTTATCAGCTAAGTAAATAACAGACAAATCTGGTTTTTGTGGAAGATTTGTTGTATGTTTATGCACTTTGCGAAGGAACTCTTGAAATTCCGAATGATTTACATCTACTAAATTTACATGGGGTGTAATTTCCCTTTGAAGAAAAAACCTCATTTCATTCTTAATATAGGATGTCATATGAATTTCAAATTTGAGAGCTTTGGAAGCTTTAACAAATTTGGAAAATGTATTAGGTAAAGTTTGAAACCCACTAATATAGAAATTTGTATCGATAACAAAATCTGGCATCAGTGTTACTAAGAATCAGTCATATTTTTACTTTTTGTAATAAAAGAAAATTATTGCAACTTTAAATAGAGTTCTTCTAAACCTTCTTTTAAAGAAATAACTGGATTATAGTTCAGTTCTCTCTTTGCACGGTCAATTGAGGAGTAACTATGGTCAATATCCCCCAATCTTGCTTCTGTGTATTGAGGGATTAAATCTTTTCCACTGATTTCAATAATTACTTTAGCCAAATCATTTATTGTAGTTGATTTACCTGAGCCAATATTAAACACAGTAACATCTCCTTTGACATCTTCAAGAACTAGTTTGATGGCTTTTGCTGCATCTTTAACATGCACAAAATCTCTTGATTGGTCCCCTTTTCCTTGAATAACGGGTGGTTTCCCATTTTTCACTTGTTTAATAAATTTGTAAATTACACCAGCATATGGATCATCTTCAGCTTGAATTGGACTGTACAAATTGAAAGGAATAACTATAGCAGTATTCAGGTTGTATAGTTCCGAAAAAAGCTTAACATATTTCTCTGCAACTGACTTGCTCAGACCATATGGAGAAAGAGGATTTCTAGGATGGTCTTCAGTAATTGGAAGGAATTCTGGGTGCCCAAAGATTGCCGCAGAGCTGATATAAACGAATTTCTGAACATTCTGCTTTAAAGCATAGTCTAAAACATTTAAAGTCCCCATTACATTAATTTTTGCATCAAAAAGTGGAGATTGAGTAGATTTCTCAATACTGATCTGTGCGGCTAGGTGAATTACAAAATCAATCTCAGGAAGTTTTGAAAAAACCTCACCATCTATGATATCACCTTCAATGAAAATAACATCTTCGGGAGGTTCAAATTTGGATGATGATTTATTATCTAATATACAGAGATTATATTGACTCTTCAATTCCTCATAAAGGTAATAGCCAATTTGTCCTAACCCACCAGTAATAAGAATGGTTTTTCTCTTTGATGACATAAGAGCACATAGGATAAAACTTTTTAAAAGCATAACGTTCCTTTGCTCAAATAGTTCAAATTAATTTTCGTGTTTGAAGAAAAAGGTGAACTCATGTCGAAAAAAGTTAAAGTAGCAATTGCTGGCCTTGGTAATTGTGCATCAGCTCTGGTACAAGGCTTGGAATATTACCAAAGTGCTGATGAGAACGATTTTGTACCTGGGGTTATGCATGTTAAGTTTGGTGAGTATCATATCTCAGATGTTGAAGTAGTAGCTGCTTTTGAGGTTAATACAAAGAAGATTGGAAAAGATATATCTGAGGCTATCTGGCAAAGTCCTAATGTTTGTAATAAGTTTTCAGATGTCCCTAACAAGGGAATAACTGTCAAACCCGGTCCTATTAATGATGGAGTTGCTCAGCATATGATGGAATCATTTCACTGTTATGATTCCTCTGAAATGCAACCTGTAAATGTTGTAGATACTTTAAAAGAAACTAATGCAGATGTATTAGTAAACTTCCTTCCCGTAGGAAGTGAAAAGGCATCAAAAGTTTATGCACAAGCTGCATTAGATGCAAACGTAGCTTTTGCAAATGGAATTCCAGCATTTATTGCTTCAAAACCTGAATGGGGTCAAAAATTCACAGATAAGAATATACCTGTTGCAGGAGATGATATAAAATCTCAGCTTGGAGCAACAATATTACATCGTGTTCTTGTTTCACTAGCTCATGATAGAGGAATAAAACTGGATGAAACTTTTCAACTGAACATTGGTGGAAATACAGATTTTGAAAACATGAAAAAGGAACACAGACTAATTACAAAGAGAATTTCAAAAACTGAAGCTGTTACAAGCATGTTACCTTATGAAGTTCCTACTAGAATTGGTCCTTCTGATTATGTTCCATTTCTAGATGATGAAAAAATATGTTATCTTTGGTTAAAAGGAAAGAACTTTGGGGAACAACCAATTACAGCTCAGCTAAAATTGAGTGTGCAAGATTCACCCAATAGTGCTGGTGTTATGATTGATGTAATAAGAGCTTTGAAAATTGCTTTAGATAGAAATATTGGTGGTCCTCTAATAGGCGTTTCTAGTTACTTCTTTAAGCATCCTCCTGAACAAATAAGAGATTCAGAAGCTAAAGAACTCGTTGAAAAATTCATAAGAGGAGAGATAACTAACTGAGGTGCTAATGGTGAAAAATGACGTTATAAAAATAGCAATCGCTGGTATCGGGAATATTGCTTCAGGTTTACTTCAAGGTATCAATTATCTTAATATCTTTGAAGATAAAAAGAAAAAACTTCTTTATCCGAAAATCAGTAGTTATGAAGCTAAAAATATTCGAATTGTTGCGGCCTTTGATGTTGATACTGATAAGGTTGGAAAAGAGTTAGAAAAGGCTATATTTGCACCAATCAATAGTACTCCCCAATTTGTGAATGTTGAAAAAACCAACGTCGAAGTACTCAAGGGACCTGTAAAGGATGGCCTTTCGAATCATCTACTCGAAGTAATAGTAGTAGCAGATGGTTCTGAAACAAATGTTGTTGAAAGTTTAAAGGATTCAGGAGCCGAGATTCTAATTTGTGCTCTTCCTTCAGGCGCAGAAAATGCTGTTGAAACATATGCTCAAGCAGCTCTTGATGCAGAAGTAGCATTCATAAATTGTACACCTACTAGTATTGCTAACAATCCTGTTTGGGCAAGAAAATTCAAAAAAGCAAATTTATGTTTATTAGGAGACGATTTACAGTCATTAGCTGGAGGAACAGTTCTTCATAAAGGATTTCTAGATGTTCTAAGGGAACAAGGTGTTATCATAAAGGACACCTACCAACTAGATGTTGCTGGTGGGCTTGAAACGTTGAATACACTTGATGATGATAGAAAACAGTACAAACGTGAAGTAAAAGAAAGAGCTATTAAACAATCTTTTGGCAATGATATAAATCTTGCAAGTGGGACATCAGACTATCTAGAATTCTTAGGAAATAGGCGCGTGGGTCATTTCTGGATACGAGGGGAAGGATTCATGGAGATGCCAGTTAAAATAGATATTAGGTTAGAAACATTAGATGGTCCTAATGCAGCTGGAACCCTTGTAGATGTGATAAGAGCAACAAAAGTAGCTATTAATCGAGCAGGAAGTGGTCCAATAAGTTCAATCTGCGCTTATGGGTTCAAGGCTCCTCCTGTTACAACAGATAGATATACAGCACATATTTGGTTTAGTGAATATATTCAAGGAATTAGAAGTGAATGATTCCTACTTCTTTTTTATATCCGTAAAAAATTTGTTATTTCGATTAATTTATCTCTTGAAGGACTTTTGGAAAACATATTTAGAATCGCAATTGCTTCAGTGATATAATGAGATATTAGATTCTTTACAATTTCAAGAGCTCCAGAATTTACAAGTATTGATTTTATTTTTTCAGTTGGAAAGTCTTTCTTATCAATATAATAATCATTTAAAATTTCCTTTTCATTTGGTGAGACCAGATCCATTGCTTCTAGAACTATATAGGTTTGAATACGGTTCGAGATATCAGTCCAAACACCTGATTTTCCCAAGTCATTCTGCTCTGAAGTCAAAGAGAAATAATCATCTTTTAATTGAAATGCCCTTCCAAATAATTTACCAAAGAGCTTCATAGATTCTCTATCTTCTTTTGAGCTATTTCCTAGAAGAACGCCAATAACAGAGGCTGCTTCAAATAAACTTGAAGTTTTCCTATCAATTAGCTGAAGCGCTTCCTCTTGAGACATCTTATTCTTTCCAGACCGGAATTTTTGCTCTAAAAATAATGAAGTTGATAATGTATGAATTGCTTTAATTAACTCATCAACTATCTCAATAACGTTAGTTTTGGAAGCTAAACTTAAAGCTAAACTACTTAGGGAATAAGAAATTGAAAGTGCTGCGAAAGTGGAATATTTTAAGTAAAAAGATTTTTCTTTTCTTCGATAAATATCTTTATCGAAAATATCATCAATTATCAATGATGCATTATGAATAACTTCTAGAGAACAAGCTGCAGCTAAACTTGTATCATTGCGCTGTTCATTTGATATCATCTCAAATGAAAGAAGACAGATTAAAGGTCTAATCCTTTTACCACCATTCTGAAGGATTTGATCAATTAAATCATTGATTTCGTCGTCATAAGGGCTATGATTTCTTAAATCAGATAAGTAAGAATTTATTTGATCTACCTCAAGTGGAAGATTTAGCTTGTTAGAAGTCACTCTAATCAAGTTGATTCGAGTATCTATATTCAAAAACTTATTGAATTGTCGAAATAATTAAACTAGATTTATTCCAAACAAACTGCAGAAAATTAAGAATTGTTTGATAAAAATCACTACTGCAACTATAAGAATCAGAGCTATGAAAGAGCCTATAAACACTGCAGGTTCAGGTGAAGAGAACTCTTGACTTCTCAGAACTGGAATAAAGAAGATTGATCTTAACAACCTAATAAGATAGACTAATGAAAAAACAACACCTAAAAGAAGAATCACAGCTGTAACATACATTCTGGGCGAGAAGTAATCGGGAAAAACAATTTTCTGAGAGACGAGAAGTATTGATGAAGGTGCAGCAAACATCAATAGGACATTAAGTACCATAATAACAAATTGAGAAATAGAATTTCTTCCAACTTCTCTTAATATTCGTATTTCATCTGATTTGAAACCCTTTGAAATTACACCTATTGAGGAGATAGAAAATGTTAACGAAAGAATAAATACCAGTACTCCGTAAAATGCAGTTTTTAAAGTTAGATTTATAAATTCTTCAGTGAGGAGGGGAGAAAATAAATCAGATAAAATCAGAAGTATTATTCCCACAAATATGATGCTGATATAGTGTACTAATTTCTGTAATCTTTTTACTGTCATGGAAGCTAAGACTCCCCAAAGAACATAGACAACACCACAAACAGTGAATAACCAAATTAAAACTATTGAAAATGATGATTCAGCAATTGTTAAAGTATATTTAATTAAGAAAGCTAAGGTCAAACCTTTCTGAACGGAAATCATTATCTGTGTGATTGCATTAAATTTCTCATTTTCCGATTCAAAAAAGATAAAGTGAAAAGGAGGACCCCCAACTAGAACCAATAATCCAGATAGTATGAATATCTCGCTTATTAACTCCCAGAGACGTAAAGTGGTATTTTCTATTGACAATATAAAGGAATTTCCTGAGAGAAAATGAGCTGCAAAACCAATAAATAATAAAGATAGAGCTAAACTACTCAAAGTTAGATAGTTTCCTATGAAAGATTTCTTTTTATCGGGTATTTTTGTTGTGAAGTTTCTTATGAAGAAATTCATTCCAGTAAAAATTAATACAAAACCAAAGAAAATGAACACCAATGAATTTGCAGCAGTTATGAACATGGTACTGGATTCAATCAAAAGCAAAGAGACAAAAAGCATATAGCTTTTCCTAAATTTCAACTCAATTTCAACTATAGATAAGAAAATCCCAATAATGATAGCAAATGAAACCGCATAAAATAATCCCGAAGTAAAAGCTGTTATGGTCAATTCAAAAGCAATTACATAATTACTATCTAAGGGGGTGTATAAGTAGCTATACACAATAACTGCAATAATACTTGAAATAAGAGCAATATAACCATAAACAATCCTCATCCTTGTCATTAGAAACGGGAATTTTCTGATAATTTTAGAGGAGAGTGACCCTAAAATGATAATTAAGATGATTCCTAGTAGAAGAATTTCAAGAGGTAGAAAATCGTACAAGAATGAGAGAGGATAACTCATCAGATTATACCTCCAGCATAAAGAGCAATTGTAATAGCAAACATTATCCCAAGTCCTAGGATTATGTAAAGTAGTTGTGTTTTTAGTTTTGCACTTTCCAAGCTTTGAACAAATTGAGAGCTTCTCTTAAAGAAATTTACAGTTCGTGGAACTGCAACATTATTTACAAAGTTCTTAACAAGGTTTGTTAAATAGAAGAAAAATCTGAAGATGCTGACTATTATAACATTGTAAATAAAATCTCTGATCACATTTTCATAAAACCAGACTGATGATGGAATAATGATTTTAACATGTACCCAATATATCGGTGAGAAAATAAATTCGAAATAGTAAATTTTGCTCAATTCTTCTTGAATCTTTGTTGAAAATTTATTGAGAAATATTGAGATTTTTTCAGCAAATAACTCAATAACAATGTATGAAACGAGGATAACAAACCATCCTACAAAAATTGGGATAAGAGAAATGGAAAGGCTTTCTTGGGAGAAATTAAGGGGTAATGAAAATGGATTTAAAATGTTAAATGAAGGATAAAGAACACTGTTTGCTGATAAGAAAACTAGAATTATAATAAGTGGAAACAACTCTGAAAATTTTAGTCTCTTCAAAAGATTTTGTTTGAAATATTTCCAACTTATTTGAATACAAATTAAAGTTATGCCCAAAATTGAACCAATGGATAAAATGTAAACAAGAAGACTCAAATCTACAATACTAGAAGTGAATAAATAACCCAAAGTAAGTAAATTACTGCTAAAAGGAATTACTGAAATTATTGAGACCATAATAATTGTTACAATGAGAATATTAGCAATTGATCTGAAGATTTTTTTACTTCTTTGATCAGTAGGAGGATCTATGTGGATGTTTATAGACTTTGATGAAAGAATCACAAGACCCAGAAAAGCAAAAGGCAACATCATCAAGAGCTGAAAAGCACTTGACAGATTTCCGCTTCCAATTGAAATTAATAACAAACCTATAGAAGAAGAGAAAACTAGAATCTGTTTTTCAAATTCCTTTGCCAGAAATATAGCAAAAAGTGTTGCAATTACAGAAAATATAATACCATACCATGCATAATAATTTGGTACTGATACAAGTAACTTGTATATTGGGGAAATAAAGATTAGTGATATTCCAAGAATAATGTTGATCATTATTGGGCTAAATTTCCATGTAGATTCTTTAGAACAAATATTAGGTAGCCAGCTGTGAAATGGGAACAATGAACTTTTTGCTAATATACCTAGAAGAAACAAACAACAGAGAACAATAAAATATGGTTTAAAAATGAAAAATTTGTATTGAATATCACTCAAAATAATGTCAAAATCAAAGCTTTTTGATCGTCTAAAAAGTAGTATGAATGCTAAAGAAATCAGGGAATCTCCGACACCAAACGAAGCTGTCATTATTTTCAAGTTCTTCTGTTTACTTTCTTCTTGATTCAAACTGTATAACAGTTCAATTAAAACTAAATCAGCCACAATTAAGAAAAACAGCAATTGAAATAAGTTTGGAGATAAGATAATTAGGATGGAGATCACCGAGTAAATAGAGATTCTGTCTACTTGATCAATAGTCCATTTTTCCTGACTCCATACCAAATAGAAATTTATCAAAGCTACAGCTGAAGTAACACCTACAAACAGAAGAACCTGGATTTGAGTTAATTGAAATCCGAGAGCGAAATTATATCCAGATATGGAAAATAAGGTTATTTCCTCTGTAAGGTTTGAAAAATTATTTGCATTCAGATAATGTATGGTAAGTGCAAATATAATAATAGAGAATCCAGCTAAGGAAAGAGACACAATGCTTGAATAAATTTTTCTTACCCTAATCTTATCGTTATCTGAAAACACTAATAGACGTCTAAATATAGGTAAACCAATCAAAATCGAAACTTGAGCAATTAGTAAGACAGTTATACTATTCAATTTCCTCTCTCCTTGTTGCTTCTACATGAATATTCGATAATAACTGATCTCTGAAATGAAAAGCCAAGATTATAGTAATTGTAACTAATCCTAATAAGAAGAATAAAACAATATCTGCACTCATAATAGAACTAGATATAAGAAAAATACCTGATAAAAAGAGAAAGATAAAACTCATATTCATTTGAAGTTTCGATTTTGAGAACATTAATAGCAGCAAGCCTAAACAGAAACAAATGAGACTCAGAGCAATTAGATAACTTAAGAATACCATGGTTCATCTACCCTTTTCTTATTTTGAGCTTGTAAATCTAATACGAACACAAATGTTACTGTTAGTAAAAAGATAACTCCTATAATCAGGAAAGTAATTGCATCATTGTTCTTGTAGAACAAATCGAAGAATGATGTTTTCTCAATCCATATCACTTGATTCTCTGATAGGAAATAAAGTATGTATACTGTAATAATTGGGAAAGCAAGTAAAGTTATAAAACTTATAGTTTGAAATCTTTTACTACCTTCAATAATCGTTTCTTTAGCTTTTGAATCATATAAACTAAAAGCAGTTATGCCAATTATGAAGAGATAGGAAAAACAGAGACTGAAAACAAACATAATTACATTACCAATAGACAAAAATACAAACGAAAAGGACATAAAACTTAATAGGAAAACTACAAAGCTTAATCGATTAGACATCAGTATCCCCTTAATCAGAAATCCAACACCAAAGAAGCTTCCTAGAAAGTAATAAGCGTCTGTTTTTGTCTCTACAAATAAGATTACTAGAATTGCACAAATTACTATGAGTAATATTTTCAAGCTTAACCAAATATATTGTTTAACCCTAAAGATGTTTGGCATTATAATTAAAATTGCTATTGCTAAGCTGAAAATTGAGATTAACAATATAGAAACAAAGTAAGATAATCCAATCATCTCAATACATTAAGATGTAATAGAAAGAAAAATAAAAAGGTTTGGGAATCAAGTACTGTTCTTATTACTCGTTCTTTTTCCCCTCTTCTTAACATAATAACCAAAGAAGAAAAACATTGTTACAATTGTCACATAGGTTAGAGGATCCGAGAAGAAAGGTGTCGCTACAAGTTCGCTAATAGGTAAATTAGCTGTAAACACAGGAACAGAAACATTATACCCAGGAAACGTTGGCATTGATGGAACTATTGGATTACTAGCTCCAAAAGTAGTAAAATTACCTAATGTATAATTCAGTCCTAGTTCAATTTTGAACTGAAGATTAACACCTTCAGCTTTTGTGAGATTCACATAGTAAATTGGTATTTTGTGAAGAAAATTATAAGCAATAGCATTGTAAAACGGATCTGGATAATAGAGAACTTCCCAACTCAAAGGTGAACTTTCAGGTATCCTTAAACTCCATTTTGCAAACACTTTCACCACCAATAAATTACTCATAGTTGTATAGTTGATATGGGTCAAATCGAAAAGACTAGAGGTGCCATAAAATCCATAGTATACGTCCATTTCACCGTCACCATCAGTATCATAACCCATGACATCCATATAGAGCAAGGGTGTGTCAAAATCACCATATGTCTCATTATATCCATGTGCAACTGGATCAAAGACTAGAATTCTCTTTTGATCACTAGTAATTCTCATTATACCTGTAAAATCCCAATTTTCATCTTCAGTTTCTTCAGCAGTAACGTTGATTGAATTATTGAATGATAGCAAGAATAAAGAGGTAACCATTAGAGTTACTATGAATAGAGTTATTTTTCTCATCTTGTTTTCCTCCTGTTTTTCTTAACAAATGTAAATATCACAAGAACAAGTGCAAAAGATGCAATGATTGTTGTGAATGGAAAATTAACCTGAAGACTATGTGTTCGAGGAAGAGAAGTTCTCTCTACATTTTGAGCAACTGTGACATTAAATTGTGGCCACCATTGATCTTCAGGATAAGCATAATTTGTCGGATCGGTCTCATTCACAGGTCCAGTAAAGATTGGATTATCTGGTCCAAAGGTAGTAAAATTACCATTTATAACAGTCTGATCTTTATTTATTTGCCTCCAATGTCCTACTATTCCAGTTTGGGTGACAAAATTAGCAATATGAACTGGAAAGGCAAGATTTACAGGATGAGTAATATTATCATATAATATTGGTAATGAATATATTGTTTTAAGCTTAACAGCTTCATAAATTTCTTCTATTGCTGGATCATAAGAACTTGAACTTGCATTAATCACATCTGAATCATATTCAACATCAACCCATTCCATTCCTACTTCAGAACTCACATTGAATCCATATTCTGCACCTATACTTATCGATTCAAATATTAAAGAATGCTGTGGTGCATTACGAAGTGGATTTATTCCATGTAAGGCAACAATGGTATCAATGGCTGTATCATTGTCATTAGCGTCATCTAAGCAATAGATGAATGTTCTTAGCATATCTGGATCAAATCCATAAATAGGACTATATGTAATACGGTGACTTTGTCTGTTAATTATCCCCTTGTAGTCCCATGATTCAGTGAATTCAAAATCTCCTTGTACAGGTATCACTGGATGACTGGTTGCTGGAGCTATCATGAATGTAATGATTATTGTCAAACACATTAGTTTACTAGTTTTCAATCTATTTCCACCAAAAACACATTCTACGAGAATAGTTCAAATGACATTTATAACTGTTTTTATCGAAAGTGAATAAGAGCATTTTTTCATGTAATAACGCAATTCTTATATCGTTAAAACAAAAAATTTAACCAGATGTCATGGCTAGAAAATCGAAAAAGAGCGCATTCTATTAAAGAAATCTTCAAGATTATCTGGCCATATATATCACGCAGAAGGAAATCTCTAATTTTTATTACTGTTGTTTCGTTTTTTGCATCAATTGTAGGTATAATTTCACCCTTGCTTGTTAGGGAATTAATCAATAATGCTATTCCTAATGAAAAGATTAATCTTGTCTGGACAATTGGTTTAAGTTTATTGGGTATTGCTATTTTTGGTGGTATTCTGACTTTTTTCTCACGATTCTATGCAATTAAATATGCTCAACAAATAATCTTTGAACTCCGAAATGATATCTACGAAGTTCTTCAACAACTGAGTTTAGAATTCTACGATGATGAGAATACTGGTCAGATAATGACTAGAGTCACTACAGATCTTAATGCAATTCAAAGTTTGATTAGTTTTGCTTTGAGATTAGTAATGAATGGCTTAGTTTTCTTTATTGGTGCTTATGTTGCAATGCTAGTCATGAGCTGGAAACTAGGGTTGATTCTAGTTGCATTGTTTCCAGGTTTCATTTGGTTAGTTCACTGGTTTAGTACTAAGGTTAGACCTCTTTTCTACCAGGCTAGAAGACAATTTGGAGACGTAACATCAATATTACAAGAAAATGTCACTGGTGCTCATGTTGTGAGAGGTTTTGCTCAAGAAGAATCTGAAATCGCTAAATTTGATGAATCCAATATCACTTACAGAGATTTAAGAATTAAAACACAAATTTATCGTGCAATTTATTTTTCAACAATGACATTATTAATCGGAATTGGGTCAGCTCTAGTAATAGCTGTTGGAGGGATAGCGGTTACTAGACAAGAGCTTATGTTAGGGGATTTCATTGCATTTTTATCATATCTCGCTCTTCTACCTGCTCCAACAAGACAACTCACTTGGTTAGTAGGGATTCTTCAAAGATCTTTAGCTAGTGGAGATAGGATTATTGAATTAATTGAAGCAAAACGAGAAGTACAGGAAGATCCAGATGCTATAGATCCGCCAAAGTTCATGGGTGAGATATCCTATCAGAATGTAAGCTTTGAATATGAAGAAGGAAGATTGATCCTAGATGGTATTGATATTTCAATACCTGCTGGTCAGAAAATAGTAATTCTAGGTGGAACTGGAAGTGGTAAGAGTAGCTTTGTTAACTTATTATCTCGATTTTATGACCCCATTAAAGGTGAAATATTAATTGATAGTAAAAATATCAAACAGTATAAACTAAAGAAAATGAGAAGACAAATAGGTTTGGTTCTTCAGGAAACATTTCTCTTCAATGCAACTATCAAAGAAAATATTGCTTTTGGAAAACCTGATTCTGAAGATGAAGAGATTATAGAGGTTAGCAAAATAGCAAATATACATGAGTTCATTTCTGGATTACCTGACGCCTATGATTCAAAAGTTGGTGATCGTGGAATTACTCTATCGGGAGGTCAAAAACAAAGACTTTCAATTGCTAGAACCCTTCTAACTAACCCCTCAATTCTTGTCTTCGATGATTCAACTGCATCAGTAGATGCTGAAACTGAAGCTCAAATACAAGAAGCCTTGAATATTTTAAGTGAAGGGAGAACAACTATTATCATTTCTCAGAGAATTTCATCAGTTCATTATGCAGATAGGATTTTGGTTTTTGATGAAGGAAAAATTGTTCAAGATGGTTCACATTCTGAACTAATAAATTCAAAAGGTTTGTATCAAGAAATTTACCAAACCCTTGAACAGAGTTACAGTGAAATTGATCCACATAGTCAGAAAGACATAATTCATGGGGGGAACGATTAATGGGGCATATAATGCGTTATATGGCGAGAGAAGAAGAAAAACGTGATAAAAAATATTCCGATAGGACTCTGTTTAAAAAAATTCTGGGAATTTTTAGTTATTACAAAAAAGAAGCTTTTTCAGTTCTAGCTGTTGTGGTTTTGTTTTCTCTATTCACTACCACTATTCCCATTCTAATGCAACAAATTATTGATTACTTCATTAAACCCTATACTGATGCTAGTTCTTTGGAATTAATACTATCTAGTTTCAGAAAAACATATGTTTCAAATTACAGTGCTTCTAATATCGGAATATTAACAAAAAGCATCAGTTTTATGATTCCTACTTCAAAGAATGAGATAACTAACTCTATTTTAATTATGGGGGCTATGTATCTATTGTTCATAGTTGTTAACTTCATCTTGATACTAGTAAGAACAATTTTCTTTGCTAAACTGGGACAAAAGATGATTTATCGAATTCGAGGTGATTTATTCTCCAAACTACAATATCTCTCTTTTGATTATTTCACCGATACAGAATCTGGTAGAACAATTTCCAAACTGACGAATGATGTAGATTCCCTAGGAGAGCTATTAACGACGGGTATTATAGACATCTTTGCAGATTTCATAAGTTTAGTTTGGATTCTTGTCTTGATGTTCATTCTCGATATAAATATGACTCTTTTGACAATTACTGTAATCCCTTTATTGTTAATAATAGCTTTCTTCTTCCAGAAACGCGTAAGATCAGCATATAGGAGAACTAGAGTCGCAATTGCTCAAGTTACCTCAAATTTACAAGAAACAATCTCAGGTGTAAAAGTAACTAAAGCTCTCTCTAGAGAAGAAAAGAACATTCAAAATTTTAAGGATCTAAATAAGGAAAATTATTCAGCAAATGTTCAAGCTGCAGGGATTTCCTCGTTATTCATGCCTATTATACAACTAATAGCTGCTTTGGGGAGTACCATTGTGATTATCTTCGGAGGATATTCAGTTATTTCGCTTGGTACTCTTACTTATGGGAAACTTTATGCATTTTTAGAATACTCAAATAGATTCTTCATGCCAGTAATTAGTCTTTTTACTTTCTACACGGTCATACAATCTGGATTTGCTAGTGCCGAAAGAATATTCGAAATATTAGACGAAGATCCTTCTGTGAAGAATTCAGCAAAGCCTTTCTTCCCAAAGAAAATTAAAGGACTTATTGAGTTAAAATCCGTACATTTCAGATATCAACCAAAAGTTCCTATTCTCAAAAATATTAATTTAACAATAGAACCTGGGAAAAGCATAGCTTTGGTTGGTCAAACAGGAGCCGGTAAGACTACAATTACTAAACTATTATCACGCTATTACGATGTTACAGAAGGAGAACTTAGTATTGATGGAATAAACATAAAGGAAATCGATTTAGAAACATTAAGAAGAAATATAGCTGTTGTTCCTCAAGATGTTTATCTTTTTAGTGGATCAATTAAGGAAAATCTAAAGTTTGGGAGAAAGGATGCAACTGATGATGAAATATATGATGTATGTCTAATGCTTGGATTGCACGATTATATCTTGAAACTCCCAGAAGGGTATGATACGGATGTAAAAGAAGGAGGGTCAAGGTTATCTTTAGGACAAAGACAACTTATATCTCTTGCTCGAGCTGTCATAGCAAACCCAAGTATTCTAATCTTAGATGAATGTAGCAGTTCAGTCGATCCAATTACTGAATCTCTAATTCAGAAAGGAATTAATCTTATGTTACGTGAAAGAACTTCTATAATCATTGCTCATCGATTATCAACAATAAAAACAGCCTCTCAAATAGTAGTCATAGATGATGGGAAAATTGTTGAAATAGGTTCTCATAAAGAATTACTAAAGAAGAAAGGAAAATATCGAGACCTTTACCAAACTCAGCTTACAAGTAATTTAGTTAAATAAATGGGAAATATATTCATTTCACAATCCTTTTTTAGTCTGATTTTGTCCTTTTCTTGAACATAAATGGCTAAGTTAGAAGAGCTTATTGCAAATGAAGAAAATATAGTTCTCTGTCTAGGGAATGAAGCTATAGCTAGAGGGGCCATAGAAGCTGGAGTTCAATTATTCGCAGCTTATCCAGGTACTCCTAGTAGCGAAGCAAGTACAGCTATAATTGCTGCATCTAAAAAATTGGGATTTTATGCAGAGTGGAGCACTAACGAAAAGGTGGCATTTGAAACAGCATATGCTGCGTCCATAAGTGGGATTAAAGCAATGACAGCCTGCAAACATGTTGGTATAAATGTCCTTGCAGATGCTCTATATAGTGCTGCATATATGGGAACTAAAGGAGGGTTTGTTCTTTTAGTTGGAGATGACCCACACTGCTTTAGTAGTCAAAATGAGCAAGATTCAAGATGGTTAGGAGTCTCTGCCCAAGTACCAGTTTTAGAGCCTTCAAATCCACAAGAAGCTAAAGAATTTACAAAATTAGCATTTGAAATAAGTGAAAAATTCGAAACAATCTTAGTTGTTAGGTCAACTACAAGAATATCACATGCTAGATCAGATGTTCAATTTAACAAATATGAAACTAGTTTCAGAGAAGGAGTATTTGAAAAAAGCAACAGATACAAGTGTCTACCTGCCTTAGCCAGAGCAAATCACCCGAAGCTAGTTGCTAAGATGGAATCAATTAAGGAATGGATTCCTGAAAGTGGATTATCTGTTGTTGAAGGGCAAAATGATACAGAATATGGGATTATCACAAGCGGAATTTCTTATGCTTATGTAAAAGATGCTTTGGAAATATTAGACAAAGATGTACCAATATTAAAACTAGGTATGGTTGCTCCTTTGGATGAAAAATCAATTCTTGAATTTGCTAGAAATAAGAAAAACATTGTCTTTATCGAGGAAGTTGATCCTTATTTGGAAGATAGGATTTCAGCTCTTTTCATTCAGAACGGAATTGTTCCAAAAATTCATGGGAAATGTACTGGAATCACAAAGAAATATCACGAGTTAAATTCTAGACTAGTTGCTGAAGCATTACAAAGCGTTATTGGTGGTGAGCTTGCTTCTGTTGGAGAAATACAAAAAGCAGAGGAAGAAATCACTGATTTTATACCATTTAGACCGCCATTATTCTGTCCTGGATGTCAACATAGAGCTGCATTTTGGGAATTGTCAAAAGTTGTTCGAAAGAACAAAGGAATTTTCGCATCAGATATAGGTTGTTACTCACTTGATCCCTGGGTAACTGATACTATTCTATGTATGGGTGCAGGAATAAGCATGGCCAATGGTTTTTCTAGAATAATAAAAGATAAACCAATTTTTGCATATATTGGGGATAGTACTTTTTTCCATACAGGATTAACTGCACTAGCAAATGCAGTTTATCACAAAGCCAACATCAATGTTTTAGTTCTTGATAATCGAATGACTGCTATGACAGGATTTCAACCAAATCCCACTGAAGTTATTGATATAGCAGATGTAGCAAAATCTCTTGGTGTTGAATATGTTGTTGAATTTGATCCTTATGATTTTGAGAATGGTAAAAAGACATTTGAGGAAGCACTACAACATGAAGGTCCCACTGTAATAATAATGAGAAAAATTTGTGCAAATGAATGGTGGAGACAACAGAGAAGAAGTGGACAAAAGATTGAGGTTTATCATATTGACCCAGAAACATGTATTGCTTGTGGAACATGTATTGTTCAATACCAATGTCCAGCTATATCTTGGAGTGTTGATACTAATTCAAAAGGTAAGAAATATTCCATCATAGATCCTTCAATGTGTACAGGGTGTAGTGTTTGTTCCCAAATCTGTCCTGTGAAGGCGATATCAAAGGAGGTAGATATTGATGAGTAATACCTACCAAATGATTGTTTGTGGAGTAGGAGGTCAAGGTATTCTAACTATCACAGATATTATTGTTATGGCAGCGAGGAAGAAAGGTTTACATATTCTAGGATCTGAAGTTCATGGAATGGCTCAAAAGGGTGGATCTGTTGTTACTAATCTAAAAATTGGAGAAAAACTACATTCACCAACTAATCCTATAGGAACTTGTGAAGTTTTAGTTGGTTTGGAGCAAAATGAATCTTTGAGATATATGAAATTTCTAAAACCTCGTGGAATTGCTATTACATCAAACACAGTTCTCTTTCCTATTTCTTGGAAAAAGGACAAAAAAGCTGCAGATTATGCTAAAGAAAAAATAGAAGAAAACATTACAAAATTCGATGTAAAATTAGTAATGATTGAAGCTGAAAAGTTAGCTATTGAAGCGGGATTGGCTCTAACTCAGAATATAGTACTTTTAGGAGCATTATCCCAAGTAGAAAGGTTTCCTCTAACAGAAGACGAATTAAGAGATGCGTTAAAACAACGTGTTCCTGCAAAATACCTTGAACAGAATCTAAAAGCCTTTGAGTTAGGTATTAAAACTGTTAAGAATCTATGAATTATAAAGATTTTATTACCCCATGATATAGCTATTTCAGTCTGATTTTACTTATGAAAATAGAAGAATTATCTTTCTTCTTCATCAGGAAGTGCCACGGTGTCGATTATTTGTTCACCGGCTACTACTTCATCGACTGAATGAATTGAAGAACCATAATCTCTTAGAACATCTTCGATATCTTGGTAGATCAGATTGTCACCGACAATGGTAACTACAATTCCTTCTGTGCTTGAATCAGTTTCTGTTCTTGTTAAATTAACAGAATTTACACCTTTTAATTCAGCAACTGCATAAGCTAAAACATCCATCCTTGGTTTATGAGGTTTCAAAACATCTAATACAAGTCTTCTAATTCGGACAGTTGTTGTGGTTTCGCCCATCTTGAATTCACATAAATTAATGAATTAATTACTCTAACTTGTAAAGGTTTAATTCTTAAACTTTCTGTTATCTAAATAGAAAGTAAATCTCGAAATATTTCTTCCTCATATACTTTTGTCATTACCATTAGGCAAAACAATATTAAAGAACACAAAAATTAAGAATTGAGAACGTTTAGTTACAACGTACAATATGTGAGGTCTATGTCTAAACACTTTCCCTATGATTTATGGATTTCAGCAGGAAGCGATGCTGGGATAAGTTTTGCTACTATAGGACGTCTTGCTAAAGATTCTAGTATGATGCAAGGCATTTTATTATCTTTACAAAGCTTAATGACTACAGAAGTAGAAGTAACCAATTCCCAATTTATGACTGGAGAAAATGAGTATGTTAAATTTGGAACTTTCACTTTAGCAGAAGAAGCTGATAATGTGGTTGTTCAATATGTAGTAAAATCAAACCAACCAGGAAAGATTAGCAAAACAGAGGAGCAACTTGTTCAAGAGTTGGCTCTTTCTTTCTGCAAATTTATTGTTCTTACACCGAATTTTCATCAAAACATGGCAATAGGCAAAATGATTTCACCAGATTTTGTCTCAAAAGCTTTCTTGAAAGCCTGTACAATTGCTAAGCAAAAATTATCTATATCTTCGAATAATAGAGGGTTGAATGAATTAATTAATCAAAACATCAAAATTTTAGAAACTGATGCGATAAAATTTCCCACAGTTGCACAGTTGAAAGATTTGAAAGCATGGTTAGGGAAGGATGAAAATTCATGGGATAAGGGAGCAATAGTTCCCTTCAAACGTCAACTTTTGGTTCAAATGGTAGCACAAGATATACTTAATCAGATAATAATTAAGGATCCTTTTGTTCTTGTTGAATATGAGCGACCTAGGTTTGTAATCGAAGAAATTCGAAATAGCATTGAAAGAAATCTTAAGGCCAAAGATATTAAGCCACAAGAGCTAATAGATAAATATCTTGCAAAGAATCTGAATAAGAAGGTTGCAGCTCAACTTAAGAAACTAACAATTGATGAAATTCATTCTGCTAGTTCGTTCATAGCTCATAACTTAGCTAAGGAGATAGTCTATACATTAGCAAAGGATGAACCATTATGTTCTCTAGTTGATTATAGAGATGTTAACCTCTTCTCTTCAATTCAAAATCAGATAACCTTAGCAGCTGAAGTACCAAATCCAGGTTCTATGATTTGCGATGCTTTAATTGAAGATGTCTCACCTTTAGCTCTTCAAAGTGCTCGATTGTTTTATTCTCAACTTATCAAACCTTTCATAGGAAAGAAATTACCACCAAGTATTTGGAATGCGATTATTGATTTTACTTTTTCCATTTTGAGTGAGAAGAAGATTTCTTCTATAAAGAATAAAGGAACTAAAATGAAAGGAACTTCCATTAGTGTAAAAAGGACCTTGCTAAAGGAACGACTTTCTCATCTAACAGTTTTACAAACGAAGTGGCTGAAGCAACTATCTGATAAATTCACTACGATGGGTGTAGGGAAACAATTAGAATTGTCAAATATTGAAGAATCAGTCTTATTTGCTAGTGCTTTGGAAAGAGCTATTATCACAACTCTTGAAAAAATCATCAAGGATCAGCTATTTAATGCAAGCTTAGGTGACATCTTCTCTTTTATGGTTAATTCATTCAGACAAATTGCTCCAAAAACAGTTTTTGTTAGTATTTTGTCAAAAATTATGGATGATCTAAAAGGCAGAGGTTATGAAACTCAAAAACAAATGAATCTGAGTTCTACTGATCTTATAGGGGCCGCTATTGATGAAGGAGAAATTAAAGTTTTTATAAATTCAGTTCCCGTACAATTAAAGAGATCATTCTTCAAAGGAACCAAACTTCGATTTGATGGAAGAACAATTTCTTCAACAGAATTGTTACAGAAGCAAAATGTAACAATAAATCTAGCTAACACAATTATACCACTTAGAGCTGTAGAACAGGATGCGGAATTTCTTACTACTTGTCTGATAAATACAAGTGTTCTAAAGAGAGCATATTCAAAAGCAATTCTTAGAGGAATGATTAGTACTTATCTTCAGAAAATGTTTCACTTTGAAGGAGAGGTATACAACCAACTCGATACTCTGATAACTGTTTTTAATCGTGAAATGGCTGGAAAACTAACACAAGCTCACAGATTACCTGATGTTCAAAACAGCTTTCCATCATTTCCAATTATACAAGATATTCCACAAAGATTCAGGGGAAAAAATTTCCATGAGAGATGCCAAGAAAGTTGGAATATCTATGCACCAAAAATATATAGAATCATACAAGAATTACTTAATGGATTCTCCAATCTAAGAAAAAATGATTTGAATTACAAAAAGAAAGCAATGAGACTTTATAGTAGATCTCTCAAAGACCTCAAATATATACGACGAATGTTAATCAAAAATTGGAATCCTTTGAATGATCAGATGACTAAAATGGTTGAAAGCTGGTCAAAAGATGTGAGTGTTAATTTATCGTCTCACTTATCAGAAGTTAGTAGAAACGCTTCCAAATGGATTGGAGATGTATTCAAAATACAAAAATTGGAATATGGAAAGATTACTATTTCTGAAAAACAAAGTCTTAAAGAGATTATTGATACTGTAAACAGAATCAACCCACAAGAAATTGCAGAATTACCCAAGAATTTCATGGAGATCGCAATCTCAATCCTACTATACAGAAGAATACCAGAATATGTAATCGATGATTCCTATAATCAGATGATAAGTGGTGAGAAAAGAGTAGCAGATTCAGTTCTTCGAGCTTGGAGTAAAAGTCGCTCTAGAAAGGAATTTGAAAACAATCTTTACTTAAACATGAGGGTTCTAGGAAATACTTTTACAAAGATGATTGATACTTATGGAAGATTAACTAGTACTTTGTTCATCAAAAACGATCTTGAACTGTCAAGTGATATCAATGGATATTATATTGTATTAGGTGATTTCCCTAAGGAGGTATTTTCAACCAAAGCTGAAGTATTGGATATCTTAAAATTTCCAAATGTTTCAGTAATTAGCCACCCCAAAGATTGGGAAATCAGACTTTATCTAGAACCAGATTATAAGAGAGAAATGGATGAATATAGAGATCGTTTGATTGTTATGAGTGATATAGTTGGATTTGTAGCAAGAATGAAATTTGATGAAAATACAGGTCCAGTACTGGAAGGGATGAAAGCAGTAATTTCCTATCTCATAGAAAATGGTGAAACAAATATCATAGATTTATCAGAAACGATAAAAGAAGCATTATTCAGATTATCCGAATACCCAACAGCAATAGTAGAAGATAAACAATAAAATCATGATGAGTTTATGTCATCTTGGCATATAAGCCAAGCATAGTCGAACGTCTTTTGGAGAGGTCATTGTGGATCAACACTCACTCTACGCGGATACATCACGTATCCTCCTACCCCGTTCGCACGCCGTTTAGGCAATGCTTTCGGATCGCTTTTGATTAAAATATTGTATGC
>JAAFKI010000072.1 GCA_021399345.1 Candidatus Heimdallarchaeota archaeon | reverse complement strand
TCTCGCAAACTTTTAACGAGGGGTTGGGTTTGCATGTCGTCTATGATAGTGGTCATTTGTTCCTCAGTATATAATAGGGAATTTGATTTAAATAGTCAAAAGAATTTTTTACCAATAGAGAAGAAAGAATACAATAGAGAGGGTATCAAATCGAGTAGAAGGTGAACTCCCTCCCGTTCTTGTCTACACCCATTCTACAAGATTTGCGACTAAACAAAGATAAGCAGAAGCTTATCAACCACTAATTCGCACTTTGGTTAATAAACTAGGGAAATACAATTGCAAGTTTATTGCAGTTAAAGAGGAAGAAAAGTTATAAACCAGATACAAGAACTTTGAATGGGAATATATTATGGGAATTTATCAAGGAGAAATCACAGGAAAGCTAATCTCGCGTCAGTCGGCTGTAGGAACAAAATCCGAAGGTCCAGATTATTTTATTTGTCCCTCAGATAAATATGATAAATGGGGTGAAATCCATATTGGTACTAATGTGATGATGTGGATGAAAGATCCAGTGTTACACGAGTTGATCGGAGAACAAATAACTGTCAAGGGAGAAATTATCGAAACCAAAGACACTATCACCATGGACTATACTGGAGTTATCTATAAGGGGAAGCTAATCCCTGCGTATGAGAACGATGAACAAGTGTTGCCTTCCTCTGAAGAACTAGAAGGAGATTTGATAAATCTATTAGGTAAAGAATCCGATAATGAAACAGGAATCGGCTGAGAGTGGTTGTTCTTCATGGGATGGCTCTACAGGCGTTCAAGATGTTTTTTACATCTTACTCGGTCCCAAAGGGATGGATTTCTAAAATCCCGCAAAAACCATAGTCATCCACGAGTAGTTTTTCAGATTATGAAGTCATCTAAGAGAATGAAACAAAAATAAAAGAAAAAGAATTGAAAGATGGTTTATGTGAGAGGGTTGGAGCTAAGAGGATAGGGATCTGTTGAAATACTGCCTTCTATTGGATAAGGAATCAAATAATCCCAGGAAGACCAAAAGTTGCCTTCTAGAAGAAGTGTGTCATACCAGATGTTAAACTCAGAGTAATACTCCATTGCATGATAAATAACTCCATCGCCATTATCTACAAAACCATTATGGTGAAAAGTGTTATTGTATGAGTACATTAACAACGTTCCTCCAGCATCATTTGATGAAATCAGATTGTAGAAAATGGTACTATAATTTGATTTCCAAAGAAAAATACCCATACCTTCTTCTGTACCTCGATTGTCTCGCAATATATTGAAAGAGACATTACAAAAATGAGAGTGTCTTAATTTAATCCCTGCACTGGGATGAAAAGAACAAGTATTATTAGTTATCAGAGTTCTATTTCCCGATACAATCCAAATAGCAGGTCCCAGCATATCACTTCCAGTTCCTGCTGATTCTGATGAATACCGTCCAAGAACTTCATTGTTTTGGATGATTATGTTGCTTGAAGCTAGATTGTATATTCCGTAATCATTTAAACTCAAGATATTGTTTTGAATCATTACAGAATCAGAATAAGTAACACGAATACCATTTACAGTGCTGTGGCAAGTATTGTCTTCAACTAATGAATTATGACATTCTTCCAAAAATATTCCATAATAGCCATTGGATAAAGTATTATTTGCAATAATAATCTCATCGGAGCCAAAACAAGCGATGCAGTACAAACCAAAATCATGCAAATTATTGTTTAATATCTTGGCAGTCCCTTTAGCTACTTGATTGAGAACTATAGAACCCCAATAATAACCTATAAATTCACAATTCTGGATAATAAAATGGGATGTAGTATATTTTATTTCTATAGCAAAACCTAAAGCATCTGGTTTTTCCTTGATGAATAAATCCTCTATAATGAAGGGGTCTACTGCAGTACCACTCCCGGGGAAGTCATAATTAAGAAAGTCTTCATCAGATGCAATGTAAATAGGGTCATCAGTTCTTAGAGTGATCACTAAAACAGGAACAAGAATTGCACTTAGGACTACAACAGATAGCACAATAGAAATGAGAATTACTTGTTTTCTAGACCAGTTCATCATAAATAACTAGCAAAATAGATATTTAAACTTGCTTAGAAAGAAATAAGAAAAAAGGAATTGAAAGAAGGAAGAAGATCCACTTGTTCAGGTAATTCCTTTTGTTCTTCTTCTAGAAATACTGTTGATTGTTAAACCTATTAAACTCAGTGCAAGAATAGTAACACTCAGTCCCGAATTCGTTTCTCTAGGATGACAGTGAAAATTAAATCCTCCAAAACCCATATATTCTAGAGCAATATCTACATCAAACGCATAAGGCTCAAGATCATTGTTGTAAACCACTGAAGTTTTAGTACACACCCATTCTACAAGATTTGCGACTAAACAAAGATAAGCAGAAGCTTATCAACCAATAATTAGCAGTTTCATTAATAAACTAGGGAAATACAATTGCAAGTTTATTGCAGTTAGAGAAAAAATGGAAGAAGAGTTTTAAGCAGATTCTGAGGTCGCCGCGTAGAGTGTGTGTTTTTCGTGATATGGTTCTACGGGTGCTCCAGATGGTCTTTCCTTCTTACTCGGCCCCAAAGGGATGGATTTCTAAGAAACCATCCAACATGATTGTTCTATGAATTTTGTTCAGGTCGTCTTTACATGTATTTGACGCGGATATATATAGCTGGAAACATCGGCATCCACGGAAATTTTCTTTACTAGAAAAGAAGCAATAATTGATAGAAAAGTAAGAAAAATAAAAAGAAAAAGAATTGGAAGAAGGTGTTTAATCCTTCAGTCTTGGATATATTTTCTTCAAGACCTCATCTATTCACCAATCGTCTATGGAATTGTCATCATCCCAATATTCCTCTTCCTTGTTTCTCTCAATTTCATCTAGTTCAGTTTCTAGTGATATTAGGATTGCCTCTAATCCTCGATTTCTTAATTCAGAAGCTGCGAACAATCTCATTTCATCGTATTCTTCCTTATTGAATACGATACCCTTCAAAATCTCAGAAATATCAGAAGCCATTTTCGTTAACGACCGAAGTGCTTCTTTCCTGCTATCAAGAGATATTCCATTTAAAGCTAAATTCTCTAGACCTCTTCTTACTTCGGGAGTCTCGAATTTACTTAGTAACCTAGCGGAATGTTTACTCGCCCAAAATTCCTTTTGAGGATTGATAAATTCAAGTAAGTGAGGGATTATCTCATCACCCAGATTTTTAAGAGCATCTATGAATTTGTAATGCTTTTCGGGATTTGGTAAGATTTTATTACTTTTTTCAGAGCTCTGAATTATTTGAGTTAGAGGTCTGATTGTAATAGGATCCCCGATTCTCTGCAGTGCATATAAGGCATTTTCTCTTACACTCTGGTATTGGTCATAAAGCATTTCTAGAAGCCTTTTGACTATCTTTTTATCTTTGAATACAAAACCATAAACAGTAAATATGGAAACAATTTTCTTCTTAATTTGCTCTCTTTTAGAATTCGAAAGTTCAAGAAAAACAGGTATCATGGATTGAAATTCTGTGTAATGAACAACATCTAATGCTCTCAATTTCGTGTCTTCATCACCTTTTTTCAGAAGCTTGACCAATTCTGGAATGTTCTCTTCTTCTATTATTTTCTTAAGAGCGGTTACAATAGACTCTCTTACATCATGATTTTTGTGCTTTAGGAGAGGTAAGAGCTGTCTTGTTGCGTTTTTATCATCTGTTTCTTCCAAAATATATCTAGTATCAGGTAAATTATCGATTAATACATCAATAATTTCTACTCCTGCATTCTTTGGGTATAATTTTTCTAAGGCTTGTGTAGCTACATATTTTATTCTCTGATTTGCATCCTTCAAAACTTCGAGAAAGAATTTTATTGGTACCTCTTCTACCATGTTATCCCGTAAAACAAAACTAGCTGCCTCATTAGATGTAGGTACACCCTCTCTAACTTCCTTGAAAAGTCGTTTAATTGACTTCTCATCCTTAAATTCTGAAAGAGCTGTACAACCGTCATTGAAATCTATCTGACGTTTTTTAATTCCTTCAAGAATACGATCTATATCCTGATTCTTGATCAATGTCCTTAATTCAGATTCAGTTATTTTTGCTTCCTTTTCGGTTAAATAAGTCTCTCTCGCCTTCTCCCAGATATCTTCTATTTTCTTAAATTGAACTTCTCCTATTTTTTCCCTAAATTCCTTTTTAAGTTTCAGAAATGCATTACCTCTTTGATCGATATGTCTATCAGTAAGAATTAGATGGGATAGGAATTCTATAGCAACATCTTCTCTGAATTTTTCTGCATATTTTCTAATACATGCTATAAGATAAGCACTGGAGTGTTCAGAATTAATATATTCGATAAGTTTTTCGACAATGTTTACATCTTCAAATTGATTAAGTGCTTCAATAGCAGCTTCAGGAATACCACTATAATTACTAGTAATTTTCGATATTAAGAATGGTATTGTTCTCTCATCTGCTTTATACGTCAAAGCTTCTATTGCTTGTTTTACTATTCTATGACTGTCCTCTTTTGCATAATCAATAAGAGCATCTAAAGCTTCATTACTATCATATTTTCTTAAAATATCTACTACGACTTCTTGAATATGCATATCAGAATCATTAGTATAGTTGAGAAAAAGATTGTAATGCTCAGGGTTTACATCTAATCCTTTGATTTTTTCAGCTATTTTAAATTTAATCCAGTCATTAACTTCATCATCATTGAAGTCCATTGAAATAAAAGAGAGTAATTCAGGAATTGAATCAGAATCTACTAATATACCTTCAAAAAATTCAGATACGACTCCGACTACATCCCACTTAGATTTTTTCGGGTTAGATTCAAAATACGTTATAATCTCATTGATTGACTTTAAGTCTCCCAGTTTTCCTAGTGTGATAAAAGCAAGATAGCTTAAATGTTCGTTCCCTTCTTTTACCAAAGAAGAGAGTTTAGATAGAGCTTTAGGGGACCCAATCTCTCCTAGAATCATAATTATTCTTTCTTTAAGGTCATCATCTTTTTCTTCAAGCAGATCTAATAAATTATCAATTACATTATCACCTAAATTTACAATTCCTGCTGAAATCCACCAGTCTTGTATGTATTGATTTTGTAAAGCTTCTATTAGAGGAATAATCGATTTTGCTTCTTTATGAATGCTTAAAGCGTATGCCGTAGCAATGTGACGTTCTTTGTTTAATGGATTTTCTAATTGTGTTAATAGAAAATCTAAAGCTTCTTCAGATCCCACCTTTGCTAGACTCTCAGCCGCATAAGCATATATGTTTAAGGTTTGTTTCTCATTTTTCATAATTTCCATAAGTATTGGAATTGCTTCAACTCTTCCAAGTTTTCCCAAAGATTTCAAAGTTTCCTGCTTAATAATTTCTGAATATTCATTCTGTAAAATCCATGTTAACCCTTTTACAGATTCAGAGCAATCTAGTCTTTCTAATAGTGATATAACATATGCAGCAACTGAAACATGTTGCAAATGAGAAGGTAGTGCTTGGTATTTCTTAACGATAGGATCAGCAACTTTGCAGCCTAAACTAACAATTGCGTCTCTTAGTTTTGCAATATTCTCAGAATAAGAATAATCATCAAACTCGTCCCCATATGTATATCTCAAAGTAAAATCAAGAATGAGTTCGATACTCTCTTCTTCACCAATGTTGCACAAAGCTTCAGTTGCTAGACAACCATAATTACCTATTGTGGGATTTTTTAGCCAGATATTCACTACTTTAGTGAGTAAGGGAATTGCTCTTTTATCACCTATTTGACCTAAAGAAGTGAACAAGTGATCATAATAAGCATAGTCGTGATGGTTTTTTCCTTTAAAAAAATCTAAAATTTGCAAAACAGCTTTTGAATCACCTATTTTACCAAGAGATTCAGCTAATATCTGACCTTTATTCCCCTTGTTAAATAAGTCAAGTAGATATTTAACCGCATCTTTTCCACCAATTTCTCCTAAAGCTTTAATACAATTCTCTGATGTTTTGCCTTCTCCGATTTTTTCAATGAGAGGTGAAACCGCTCTCTCATCTCCTGATTTACCCAAATACAATATTGCTTTTTCTTGTATGTCAGAACGTCGATGATTTAAAGCTTCAATTAGTTTAGGAACATCATAATTCTTACATGCTTCCTCAAAATCTCGTATATTCACTGTTTCACCAGATTTATTTTATTTCTTTTACTAGTAAGATTACATTTTAAAATCTTTTTCGTAATTACTTGGTTACTAGAGTACTTTTGCGAACTAAAGAGTCATTTATGAGAACAAACAAAATAAGAAGAAAAGGTTTGAAAGAAGGTGTTTTAATCCTTCAGTCTTGGATCTAATGCGTCCCTTAAAGAGTCACCGAGTAGGTTGAATCCTAATACCGTGAAAAATATGAATAACGCCGGAAACATCGGCATCCACGGATATTCGAGTAGATCGTTCTGCCATTTATTGAGATCGTCTCCCCAGCTTACAGCGCTAGGATCTCCGAAACCGAAGAAAGCTAAAGCCGCAAATAGGAAGATCGTATTCGCAATAC
>JAAFKI010000071.1 GCA_021399345.1 Candidatus Heimdallarchaeota archaeon | reverse complement strand
TATATTATCGCTCAACTCCTGATTATTTTGCAGTTACTTATTGGTATTACATCACCACTTCTCCAGGGTACTACCCAATAGGAACATTTGAAGTTGTTCTACATGCTAATGGAGATATAGTCTTTCAGTATCATTATATTGAATATGATCCTGGTTCAACAGTGGGACTAAGTTATGGTCGGGACTTAAGTTACTATTCTCTCTATACACCGAGCTTAGATGGTGTAAGTGATTTTGCTATTTTATTCTCTCCCTCTCCTTATACTAGTTTCATCGAAGTTAATGCTCATGACAGTATTAGTTTAGATCCTTTAGCAAATGCACAAGTAAACATTTATGACGAAACTGATAATCTTCTAAAAACTGGATTGACAAATATAGATGGATTCTACAAAGTAGTTGCTGTACCAGTAGGTACTTACAGAATTGAAGTAGTTGCTAATGGGTATATACCTGAGTCTCAAATTGAATTTGTAGATGTGCATGAAGGAAATTACCTGTATTTCCATCTAGACTTATTACCCATACGGGAGCTTCTAATCATATCGCCAACGGAAGGACAAACTGTAGAAGGAGGAGTGGTTTATATTGAATTTGCGACGTCTGACACGAATGATGTCGTGCTAGTTGATATGTTTGTAAATGACGTCTGGATTACGAATGTTACCTCTCTTTATTCTGAATTTATCTGTGTTCCAGTTTTTGAAAATGGAACAAATGTAATAAGACTAGAAATTCTATGGGCTGATACAAGTAATGCATTTGTTGAAATATCTATTGAATCTATTAACGTGATACCTTTGTATGATTTAGAAGACGGAGATTATTTCACACTAACGGTAGAATTTCCAGATATTGGAGTGTTTTTCGAACAGAATTTTACCTTTATCTGGTACTCTGAATTTGAACTGAATGTTACAAGCACTATGAGATCTTATTACGCTAATGGTACAACAGTTGACCAAATGCAATACTATGTAAGAGTAAATATACTAAATGGATATATTACAGATTCCGATATTCCTGGTTTTATTTCCAGCCATTTTGCGCTATTCAATAGAATTACTCCTGAAACTAATGTTGGTGACCCATTTATTTCTTCGGTATGGAGTGATATAGCTTTTATTGATGGTAGTATGATTTGGAGAAGTAACGAAGTTTGGACTATAACCTTGATAGGTGGAATCCTATTATATATTCACAAAGAATCGGGATTATTCATCTATGAAGAAATTCCTGATTCAGGTTTTGGACCAGGATATGGACTTGTTGAGACTAATATATTTGAGTTAGTATATGCTCCAGATTTGTCTGCTGAAGAAGATTACGCCTATGAATATGGAACGACTGGACATTCGCTTACTTGGTATGCATATGATGCAGAACCCTCACATTACGAAATCTATAAAGATGATGAGTTGGTTGAATCAGATGCTTGGTATTCAGGAGTTCCTATTATCTATAACATCGATAATTTAGAATTAGGATCGTATAATTATACCATTGTAGTAGTGGATGAAGAAGGATGCTCTGTTAAGGATACAGTTATGGTTACGGTTAACCCAGTTATTCCTGAATATAGCTCAATGTTTGGTTATCTTATACTCTCATTGATTATGTGTATCACTTTGGCTACAATATTTAAGAAAAGAAAATTCCAAGAAATTAGAAACATTTAATCTTTTTTCCTTTTTTCTCTATTTTCTATGTCAAGTATTATTTTATTAGAACGTAATCTACACCCACAAATTCAATTGGATTGCCTTCTTCATCTTTCCTAAAAGATATCTTTTTTTCCCCTACTAGCTCAAACCCTAATCGTTTTAGCAGATTATTTGATGATTCATTGATTTTTGCCGTTCCTGCAGTTACTACTTCTGCTATTAATATATCAAACATATAATCTAAGATGGCTTTACAACTTTCAGTAGCAAATCCCTTACCATGAAAATCTGAATGAAAATTATAACCAAATTCAAACTTCTTATCCTCCTTTTGAGCCTTAAAAATTAGTCCGATCAATTTCTTGTTCTCTTTTAGTATAACTGCTAGAAAATCATCACTTTTTGCAAAATTCCCAACTATTCCTTTATATTCTTCTAAATTAGCTGGCCATGGTCCTTCATCATATTTAGCTAGTTCTGTTTCTTCATATTTCATAGCTAATTCAGCTAGATCTTCCCAATCATTGATTGTGAAATTTCGAATAAAAAGGCGCTCAGTCTCCAAATTTATCATTGTATATCGTCACGAGTTTAACTAAGCAAGGTTTATAAAAGTTTTACATATTGTTCTTCATCAATTAAAAGAGGTGTTAGTTAGCTATGATTAAATCAGATGATACTTATGAAACTATTTTGGAAAGAATGAAGCAAACTAACACAATTAGGAAATGACAGATAATAGTTTCTTTCTGATGTTCATAGCTTCTTCTGGCTAAATTCTGAGTTAATAGAAGTTCTTTGATTTTTGCTAATTGCACTTAAATAATTTGATCATCAGATAAAGGTGTAAATAAATGAATAAAATAAAGATTCAATCTCAAAAGCTAGATGAACAAGTGAATGTTCAAGATTTAGCAATATTGACACATGCAATTTGGAAAATTACTAGACCTGAAATCAATGCATCACTTGAAGGTATTGAAAACTGGATACAAAATCTAGACTATGATGAAGTTCCTATCATTGTACAAGCTTACAGAGAACATAGCTTAGTAGGATGGGTTCTTCTTTTTGTTCATGGCTCTAAAAAGCTAGAAATTAATCCTTGGGCATTAGGAGGTCATCCTCTTATCCATCCAAATGATTCTCAAAAAATAGAAGTAGCTCAACTTCTACTCACTGAATGCATAAATTATGCTGTGAAGACAAAACACACAAGAATAGAGTTGTGTTATGAAAAAGTAGATTCTACAGAGAAATATCTAATCGATCCTTCTATCTATCAAAACTGTAATATTTTAGAGGACGATGAAATCGTTTTCATGACTCTTAATCTAGAAGAGCAAGCGCTTTCTGAAGTAGACTTTGACAAGTTAGAAACCATTCTTTTGAAAGATTCAAATGATAATGACCTATATTCTTGCTTCTATGATTCTTTTAGTGAAAGTGGTGATAGGAATTTTCTTTCCCATACCGATGAAGAAAGAGAAGGATATTTCAAGGAATGCTTTGATAAGAAGGAAAACATGATTGATGAAGCTTCAATAGTACTTGTTGATAGAACTAAATATGTAGGTTTTACATTAGTTAGACCAACTCATGGGGAAGGTAATGGTAATTTGTGGGTTATGGGTATCATCCCAGAATATAGAGGACTTCAATTGGGATCTAAACTTCTGGGTTATACAATGAGTACTCTCAAAAAACAAGGATACAAAACTATGAGCCTAGCAGTTGACACTGCAAATGAAGCTGCTCTTAAGTTATATGAAAAATACAATTTTATATCAGGATGGAAACGTATAACTCATGCTTGGAAGAAAGAATAGAAAAAGTGAAAAGAAAGAAGGAATTCATTCTAATGTTTCTTTCTTTTTAGTATAATAATTCCTTGTAACATCAGAGGACTTTTCAAATCATTTCATGTTTCCATTTCAATCTTAGATTCTGTCAAATCTAAATCATGTAGAGGTAACATTGTTCCACCAATTAGTTCATACAGATTTATTATTAGTGAACTTCCTTCATCTGTTATCTTGTATAGAGCTTTGCTAGGTTTATCAGGTGTATAATAAGTAGTAACTAGTTCAAATTCAGACATCTTTTGCAGATGTCTGTAGGCTGAAGCTAAGGGGAGTTTTAGAGTTTTTTGTATTGCTTTTACAGAAGCTATTGCTGGTTGTTGTTGAATCAAAAACAGTAAACAGAGTAAACCATCTATTCCTATTTTTCTTATAGATCCAATGAGTTTTTCATTTTCTTCAAAGAAATTACCATTGACTTGTTTATCTGATAATATTACTACAGATGACTCATCACTTTTTAGCTCAACTGCAGTATCTATTAGAATCTTACTCTCTGAAAGAATCTGTGTCAACTGTTGTCGAAGAACCTTCCAATCTGTAGTTCTTGTTTCTGGTTGATCTTTTGCATGCTTTTTTAATAGGACAATAGGAATCCTTAGAATTAATGCAATTGCAAAGATAAGTCCTGTAGTAAATGCAACTAGTTCTCTTTCGAAAACAGCTAAAACAATAACAGAGATACAAGCGAGAAGATACGGAACATAAATTCCAAATATACTTTTTATCTGAGTGTTTTTAATCTTAGATGAAAACTGCTTGAAAGTCATATTTCTTCTCCTCCTCTGAAATATCTCAATTCAAAGTCTAAATTATAATTCCAGTAACTGGTACTCGGTAACCCCAAATAGTGTGTAATGTTGGAATAAAAGTCTGCCATACCGATTTGTAGAACTTCTGTACCTTCAAAATATGCATTTACTTCTTGAAGTTTATTACTTCCAGCTCTTAATATGTAAGTAGTAGAGGAGAAGAAAATCTGATTGTAATAAGTAGTGGTAAATGTATCTTTATCATTTCTTGCAAAATCAAATATGATGAGTTCAGAATTTTTGCTATACCAGTTCAGTGCTTCTCTTGACCTCTTGGTTGAGAACAGAAAGATACTCCTCCAATGAATATAACTTGTTGTTGTATTACCATCATCTGTAGTAAACGTTAAACCAACCGCTAGTGAAGGATTAAAAAATGGAGTAGGACCAATTCCATAGAGTCGACTCAACTGAAACCTACTACTTGTATTCAAAAATGTTACATCTGCCCATGTTCCTGATTCATAAATTTCATTGATTTGAAAATCAAATTGCAACTGGGATGTTGTATTTCCTTCAAATAACTTGATATTAAGTACGAATGTTAATATCTCTTCAAATTCATAGGTTTTTCCTTCTTCTATTTTATCCTGATCTAGAATAGGATTCAAATAAATACCGGCTGTAACATTATAATTTTCAAAAGAAGAAAGATTATAATCAAATGAATAATTTTTTATTGTTAATTGAATAACATCTCCTTCTTTCAAACCTATTTTTGGTGGTCTGGAGTTAATACTTAATGGAGTAGAGTAGAAAATAATAGGTGTTAATATTATTCCAACTAATAGTATAAGTTCAAAGTATCTCAGAGCTTTTCTAATTTTCATTTCAATAAAC
>JAAFKI010000070.1 GCA_021399345.1 Candidatus Heimdallarchaeota archaeon | reverse complement strand
TTGAAGAAATCAAAATTTACATGAAAGTAAGTGCAATGGGTTTCACAATAAAATACAACTTCCTCTTGCAAAATATCACAAGTCCTATTAATCTGGCTTTTGAATGGGTTACTGGTCTTGTTGCATTCTTTGGAATAGGTGTTATTGTAGTAGCCTTAAAGAAAAGGAGATAACCTCTCCCAATTTTTTTATTTTGATAGCCTTAATACGAACATTTTTTTGTAAAATTTCACTATTTGTAAATTATGAGTTCGAAAAAGAATCTTATTTTCTTAGGAGTCATTATTGTTTTTCTAGTACTTCCGATTGTACCACAACAAAAAACATATGCCAACTACTCAATAAGGGAAATAACTAATGATTCAAACGACTTTACTGATAAGAATAATTTAGTAAGAATTGTGGGTTGAAAGATGAATCACTAGAGTACAGAAAGGAAGTGAAGAAGAAACAGAAGGAAGCAAGAATAGTTACTGCTGAAACTGAATCTCTAGAAGAAACTACTCATCAACCAGCTCAATCATCTATACAACAACCTCAAGTTGAAGAGAAATTCGAAAATACCTATGACAGAAAAAATAATGATGACTACAATTACTAACTCTTTTTCCTTTTCTTTTTATATCTCATTGACTAGTTTTTTAATTTCGTTTCTACAAGGAGCAGGAAAGATTAACAGATTGTTATACTTGGGCTTTGTCAAGCTTGTTATTACGTCTGATACCTCAGAAAGTTGTTTCAATTGACCTTCTTTCATTTTAATCATAATAGCATTACGATTAGTCTCATCATAAGGAGTATAATATCTACTACCAAATTGATCTATATCCCAGCTGATTGTAGGATATCCATGTTTCCTTACAATGAAATTGATTTTATCTGAATTTTCTAAGACTTTTGCAGCCATATCCTCCGTTAATGGAATGCTTTTGAACAAATTCCTACGAAGTATTTCATTTGCCAATTTCTTGATGAAATCATCATTTTGTTCTTTAGCTACAGAATAATGCAATTGTGTATATATCACATCATCAGTTAGTGTCATCAAAGTTTTCCAATTTGGCTTATCTGTAAAATCCTTCAAAAATGGAAGACTGGCTATGTTCTTCCCCTCATCGATTTTCTGGATTAATTGAGAAATGAAAAGTTTTAGCATGTACTCATAACATCTAACTGTTTTGTGGAAGTAAACTCTGCTAAACTGCATATACAAAGCTAGAAACACTTGCTCTACAGATTGTACTCCTTTTTCTCTTATGGTGATTGTTCCATCTTTTGTTAATTCCATCATATCAAATAATCGTTCAAGATTGTACATTCCAAAAGAGACACCAGTTGATACAGAATCCCTCATTAGATAATCAAGCGCATCAGCATCTAATTGTGAGTTAATGATTTGATTTTTAAACGGTTTATCATCTACACTTTTCCCCTGAATAAGGTTACCAATTTGCTTTCTATTATAGCCTTCTTTTTCTAAAATTACCGCGATCTCCGATTCATCATCAAGTACAATTTGTTCTGATATATTCTCATGTCTTAGAAATATCCCATACTTATTAGTACAATTAGAATTTTCATAATTTTTACATAGCATTTTTGTTGTATCTTCAAACATATGAGAAAATGGCCCATGACCAATATCATGGATTAAAGCTGTTAAACTTACTTGTTTAATCTCATCTTCAGTAAAGATATCTGGGTGTTTCTTGTGGAGAAATTGACCTATCCTATTAGCAACGTGATGCGTTCCTAAACTGTGCATAAATCTACTGTGAGTAGCAGAAGGATAAGATGCTGAAACTCCCCCAAGCTGTATAATTCGTCTTAGTCTTTGGAATTCCCATGTATCGATGATGTCAATTATTATTTTATCATAAATATCAATATACTTGTGAACTTGATCTGCAATGGACCTATAAACAGACATTATGTATTTTGAACCGAAAGAGTTCATAACTTTTTTGTATGGACAGCTTCTGGACAAATGTTCATATATTTTACTTCATAGTGTGTTGTGAGAAGAATGAAAATAGCTATGATAGGAACTGGATATGTTGGTCTGGTTACAGGAACTTGTTTTGCTAGTAAAGGTCATAATGTAATCTGTGTTGATGTTATTGAAGATAAGATAAAAAAAATTAACGAAGGTATTGCTCCCATCTTTGAAGAAAGATTGGATGAAATGTTACAAACCATGGTGTCTAAAGGAAACATAAAAGCTACACTTAACATGAGTGAAGCAATAGCAGAATCCGAATTAATCTATATCTGCGTTGGGACACCTACACGAGAAGGCGGTGCTTATGATTATACTTTTCTAAAGGATGCTACACAGAAAATAGGCGAAGAATTAGGTAAAACCGATCAGTATAAGGTAATTGCTGTTAAGAGTACATGCTCCCCTGGAACAACTGTGAACCTAGTTAAACCAATATTGGAAGAAACTAGTCAAAAGATCGCTGGAAAGGATTTTGGTTTAGGAATGAATCCTGAGTTTCTTAGAGAAGGGGTTGCTATAAGAGATTTTTTGGAACCAGATAGAATAGTAATAGGAGGAATTGATAAGAAATCTCAGGAGATGATAGGAAAATCATACAAAGACCTTGATAGCCCTATTCTCTATGTTGATCCAACATCTGCTGAAATGATAAAAATTGCTGCAAATTCTTTTTTGGCCATGAAAATATCATTCATTAATGAGATAGCAAATATTGCTGAAAAAATCGGGACTGACATAATAGATATTGCGAAAGGTATAGGTATGGATAACCGAATTTCAGACAAATTCTTAAGAGCTGGGCTTGGATATGGCGGTTCATGTTTCCCAAAAGATATTAGAGCTTTACACCATCAATCTGTTGAAATGAGTGTGCCTTCTGATTTACTTAAAGCTACCATGCAAGTTAATGAAGCTCAACCATTTAGAGCAGCAAAGATATTGACAGAAGAAATGGAAGATAGAACTTTGGAAGATAAGAAAATCGCAGTACTCGGTTTAGCTTTCAAACCTGATACAGATGATGTCAGAGAAGCCGTATCTATAACTTTAATCAACTATTTACTCGATAAAGGAGCTAAAGTTTTCGCTACTGATCCTAAGGCCATAAACAATGTTAAAGAAATCATAAGCCATGAGAATTTAACACTATCAAATAAGATTGAAGATATACTAAATGGTGCAGATGCTTGTATTTTAGTTACCGAATGGAAAGAATATCTTGAATTAACTCCTGAACTATTTAAGAAACATATGAAAAATCCTCTACTTATTGACGGTAGAAGAACTCTAGATTATGAAAAATTCAGAGAAAAAGGCATAATATTTAGAAGCATAGGATTAGGGAAGTAGAAAATTACTTTTCCCTTATATTTTGTTTTTAAGTATTATTTCCTGATTGTATTTTGGTATAATAAGCCCTTTATGTTCCTCTCTTGGAACTGTTCTATCAGGTGTATGAACCATCACTTTTTTACCACTCAGTTTATCGATGAATTCATTCAATGATTCTGAACTACTGTGTCCACTTATGTGAGCTGAAAATACCTTTTGTTGATATCTCTTTTTAGCAATGGAATGATTGTTCTTGAGCGCAAAGCCAAGTGTGTTGGGCGCTTGATACCCACAGATAAGAATGCCTGTGTTTTCATCTGAACTGGTTTCATCTATCAGTTTCCTAGCTGTTCCACCCTGTAACATTCCATGACCAGTTACAACAATATCACTATTTTCAAAAGTGTCAGCTGAGAGGCTTTTGACTATGTCAAATTTAGCTCTTAAACCCATGGATTTTGAAACATCAGCTGCAAGTCCAGTAGTCATAACTCTTCTTTTAGCAGATACTCTTAATCTTTCTAATCTCTTGATCATTTCTTGAGTTCTACCAACAGAAAAAGCAGGAATAATTAAGCGATCACATGTTTCCGCTGCTCGTAAAATCACTGTATTTGGATCTTCTTTCACTGTTTCTCTATTATAGTAAGTACCATCAAAGATAGTTACATCACAATCTGTTGGAAGTTTTGCTCCAGGGAATAACTCGCTTTCATCAGTTGAAAAATCTCCTGTAAATAGAATTGTTGTTCCAAAAACATCTATTTTGTAACTTACACTTCCATAAAGATGAGATGCTGAATACGGGGTTACCTTAAAACCTGAACTTACCTCTACTGTCTTGTTAATCTTTAGTGGATTAAATTCGTTAAAGAGGTTAATAAGATTTGATTTGTTTAGAAAAACACTCTGAAATGGGGAGGCATTCTTTTTAGTAATACCCTTTGAACGAAGGATAGAAGAGGTTGAGTAGAGTAGTTTTTCAGCTAACATTTTAGTAGTCTGAGTTGCATACCACCTTTTCCCGTTTTCCGGTCTGATGAGATAAGGTAAAGCCCCTGTGTGATCCAGATGTGCATGAGTTACCAAAACAGCTTTTACATATTTGAGTGAAGGATGCCATCTAGGAATAGAATAATTAGCAACACTCATCCCGAAATCAAGTAAAATTGCATTATTGTCATGTTGAACTAAAATCCCCATGTTTCCAATATTGCCTCCACCAAGAAAACTGATACGTATTTTTTGAGCGTTTTTTGGACTTGAATAAGCCTTAATAGAAGCGTATTCTTTCATTTGTTCTTTTGGTAGTGTTGCAAGCTTTTCCATTGAAACAGCTTTTGCATCAAATTTTGCTAGATGGGGTTCCAGAACAGGATCTATGACTGTTGGTACAGTTCTCATCTTTCTCGAGGCATATTCCTTCTCAATTATTTTCTGGAAATTAGCGAGAGAAATCTTCTTTTCTAAATTGATTTGTTTACTAATATTCTTTACAGAGAAATAAGCTAGATTATTTATCAATTCAAGATCTACATAGAAATCTAGATACTTCATCGTATCAGGAGTAATTGAGCTTGAAAACTCTTCTATATACTGGGGTCTTTCTTGTATATTTTTGATAAATCTTTCAATTTCATTGCCAATCTCTATTTCCCTTTCTGAGAGTTTCATATTTGGAAATAACTTTTTAGTTGTATTGACGAAATCTTGAAAACTAAGAGGGTCTACACCCATTTTCCTAATAAATTCAAGAAATGAGTAAAAGCTATATCTTCTAGGTTTTTCGATTTTATTTTGTTTTTTCCAGAACATCCAATAGCTAGCGACTAGTAACTCATCTGTAATCAGTTTTTGAGATCCTAGTTCTTGTAGTATTGCTCTGTACAATTCTAGACTAATTGCATCTAGCCAGTATAATGTAAAAGCATAATAAACCATACTTTCAGATATTTCCTCTTGAATACCTGACCAAGAAGTAGTAAACACTTCTAATAATTCTTCATTTTTGCATTGATAATAAGGGTCATTTATATTGTCCGAATAATTTTTGGATTCTTTAAAAATAGCCTGTAAGTTATCATTCAGTTTTTCTTTTGTATTTTGTTTAAATAAAAAGTTAATGTATTTTTGTAAATTTAATGTCATTGTTTTCGACCTTGTAATTGTAAATATAAAAAATCAACAATATTTTCTTCTTGTAATATAAATTTAAAATGTATGAAAAGAGAGCAATATTATTTAATCCTCTTTTGTGTCGCTCTCTAGAAGACTGCTAAACGCATCGCGTAATTCTCCTTGCAAGGCTTCTTTCATTTGTTTAGTTGATTTTTGCGGTGATGCTGGTGCAACAGGAGTTGGTTCAAATTCAGCATCTTCACCTTCATCTGTTCTTGATTTTCGTTTTGCTAAAGCATCTTTGACTTCTAAGTTAAGTGCCATGCTAGCAGGCATCGAACCTGGTTCTCCACTTGCAGCTGCTGTTCTTTCTTTCCTGTGTTCATCAGGATCAACTTTAGTTAATCCAGATCTAACATCTTGGATGTCGGTAGCACTAACTCCAAATGGACTAAAAACTGGTGTTTCTCCAGGTGCGCCAGGTTCGCCTGGTGTAGGTTCTGGTGCTTTTTGTAAATTGGAGGCTGCTTTCATAAGATCAGCACTACTGACTCCTCCTCCGGTGGATCCTTGACTACCAGATGGAGCGGGAATTCCTCCTCCACCTCCACTGAGATCAGGAGTTCCAACTGTAGCGGATAAATTAGGTGCTGCAACTGGATTTGAGTTACTTGCTGTTAAGTTTGGAGATGCTGCTGCTGCTGCTGGTGCAGCTACAGGAGAATCAAATGATGGTGCAGCTGAAGGAGCTGGAGCACGAGATGAAACGCCCAATGCATGTTCAATAGCATTGATTCTATTAGTGAGAGTGTCAATATAGTCTTCCATTCTTTCGGTGCTTTTGACCATTATTTCTCCAAAATTCTCTATTAATTTAGTAAGCTTCATAATAGCTTTTTTAGACGGTTCTGCGGTGTCTGATAATAGACCGTCTAGATAGTCATCGATTGACACATGTATCATGTGAACACCAAAAATATGATATAAAAAGTATATGTTACTCCTCAAAATATCCGGATATATATGTAGCTTGAGAGTGTAAGAGAAAATTGTTTGAAGATAGAGATTCTCTACTTAAAGACCTCTGGAATTACTGAAACAACTTGCTCAATATCTTCTGTAGTTATACCAAAGTAGGTTACCATTCGGAAGAACTGATCTCCCATATAAGTTACTTTAATGCCATGTTTTTCCAAACCATCTCGAGCATCAGCAGCAGACCATCTACTAGCAGAAGTATCAATAACAGCAATATTTGTGTCAACTGGCTTAACTTTCAATTCCTCAATTTCTGTAAGAACCTTTTCAAGCATCTTTGCATGTTTATGATCTTCAGCTAATCTGTCTATCATGTTGTTTAATGCGTAGATTCCAGGAGCGGCTATAATACCAGCTTGTCGCATTCCCCCGCCAACAAGTTTTCTCTGTCTTCTGGCTTTATTAATAAATTCTTCATTTCCAGCTATTACAGACCCTATAGGACAGCCAAGTCCTTTACTTAAACATATTTGGACACTATCAGCGTTCTCAACAATCTTAGAAGCTGCCATTCCTGTAGCAACAGCTGCATTGAATACTCTTGCTCCATCCATATGAACTAAACCGTTATTTTCATGAGCAATTTTGGCTAACTGGTCAATATTTTCTTTAGGAATAATTTTTCCTCCTCCTCTGTTGTGAGTATTTTCTAAACAGAGAAGTTTCGGATCTACCCAATGGACATTATAACCTCGTGTAAAAATCGCTTCAACATCCTTAGGATCCATTAAACCATTATTTCCTTCAATTAGAAAAGGAAATCCTCCAATTAGTTGTGAAAGCCCTCCTACTTCGTATAAGTAGATGTGACTCTCTTTTTCAAGAACAACACCATCCCCACGATTAAGATGTGTCATATTTGCTACTAAATTTCCTTGAGTACCACTAGAAACTAATAGACCCGCTTCCTTACCAAGTATCTTAGCGGTTAAAGCTTCAAGCTCTTTTACAGTTGGATCTTCCTCCCAAACATCATCTCCAAGTTCAGCAGTTAGAATAGTTTCCAACATCTCCTTTGAAGGAAGTGTAAAGGTATCAGAACGTAAGTCTATCATTGTTTTTTAGGGAAAGTGTCTAAATTTAAAGTTATCTAAATCTTAACAGATTTATTAACAAAAAGTAAAATGGAGAAGAACATAAGATCAATTCAATATCTGATGAGAAATCCTATAAATACTAACCTTTTTTTCTTTTCCTTTGTTTAGCTTGTTTTGAGATTACGAATATGGCTAAGGGAAGAACTAGTAAAGCTGCATGAAAAGCATAATTTGTTGTACTTATGTTTTCTTCCTGAATCTCGATTAAAACAGACTTGCTAATAGTTTGAGCATTTTCTGTTGATACAATAATCGTAATGTTCCCCACTCCTGCGCTAATTGCAGTTAAATTGAAACTAGCAGTTTTATATTTTCCTGGTTCAATAGATCCCTCCAAATAAAGCTCTTGTCCTGTCAGACTAACTGTTGGGTTAATTTTCACATTCACTATCTCTGCAGTTTGAAACTGCCCATTATTTTCAACTGTACAATTCACAAAAACCAATTGACCAACATAAACAACTTCTGGGTAGGTTATTATTTGGGTTATTTCAATTATAGTTTCTGGCAACTGATCATCTATAGAATTAGAAAGTAATTTACAAGAATTATTTGAAGTAGTGATTATTGGTAAAAGAAAAAGAAGAACAAGGAGCAAAAGATTTCCTTTTTTCATTAAAGCTAATTACCTCTATCATATTAATATCTCTTTTGCAGAGGATTAGGTTTTAATGGAATTTTACTGGTTCTGGAAGTTTATCAATATATTTCTTAAATTTCTCAGGCCAATTATTCATGTCCAAACCTTTCTGAGAAATAAAAGCTGTAAGAAATCTCTCGAAACTACCACCACCACATCCAGACCACAATTCAATATTTCCTTCAGCTTTAACAGAGAAACCTTTTGGATATTTCTGACCAATTATAGAAATATTCTGAATTTCTAACCATTCACTCTTCTCTCGAGTACCTCTATAGGGCATATAAGCTTCGTAATCTATAGTTCCGACAACTAGATCTTCAGCAGTATCCATTTCATCCTCATGAGCAGATTGTTGTAACCACCAGGGAGTAACTTTGGCTTCTCTAACCTCTAAATCAAGAACTTCTTCAAAGATAACCCTAAGTTTGTCTTTGACTTGTATTCCTATTTCTTTAGCTTGTTCAGGAGAACCTATGAATAATGTTTCAATACGGTGTAATTCATCAACTCTTTCAAATCCGTAAGCACTACCTGACTCATAGCGATAGGTGGGGCCACTCCAGTCAAATATTTTAATTGGAAGGCTTTTTTTTGCTATGGTTTTACCTTGTAAAAATGACCAAAATGGGGGGCACTGGGCGTAAGATAATCCTCCAATGGGCGCAGAAACTTTCTCAGCTAGTTTCTCTGTAGGGATAGTTTTTGTTATTGTTATATAATCCGCAATCTCTTCAAAGTATTCGGGGTCAGCAGACTTTGGTTGAACTACGAAATAGGGTTCAAAACCCCCTTGATAAATTCCTTCAGCATGCTCAGATCTCAACCAAATTGACCAATCTACCAGTTTTGGTATCATCATTTGATCGAACCCTAGAGGTTCATAAATATAATCTATCATTATTTGTTTTAATGCTTCAGCTAAAGCGGTTATAGTAGGAGTCAGTATCCACTGGTTTCTGTAATTTGTTCGTTGAATCCAATTTGCGTTTTGCATAAGCTGAGTAGGATTTTCTTCAGTATGATGTTTCTTTTCCCCACTATACCAGGAAATTTGATGATGTTCTTTCTTAGCTCCATAATGTTGTTTGGAAATTTTTTCACCTACTCGACGCACAATACGTTCAATTGCTCCTTTTTCTACAAAGTCTTCCTCGATTTCTGGATCAATTTCGATTTTAACAAAACTCTTTCCTTCTTCTTCAAAGAACTCTAGATTTTTTACTAATGGTAAAGTGAACTCTTTAACAGGTTTTTCTTCCAATTCTGTTTCAATGATATATTTGATAAAGGCAAAACCTCTTAGTCCTACGCGGTATTTTTTACCTATCGCAGCAGAGAGCTGTTTCCTTAATCTGAGTACTGCCACATGTGGAGAAAGTGAATCAACAGATGTAATTATTATATCAAGTTTAGTTTCCTTAGTTTTCCATGAAGTTATCTTGAATTCCCCTTTATCTCTTGATTCTTGGGTTTTTTCACTGAATCGTTTGAAAAGTTCTTCAATTTCACCCTTACTTTCAGAAGGTAAGGGACCACTTAATGTAAATTGTACTTCGAGATAGTGTTTCATAGTGATTACAAAAGAAAATCTATCTAAGTAATTTTAACTTTTCCTAAATACGATTAATTTTAAAAAAAGGAAGAAGATGATTATTTTTTATTAGTATAATCTTCTTGTATTTGCAGATATTCTTTGAGTATCCCTTTCAAAGAGTCTTGAGTAATTCTAGAATCATTTGTAATAAGACCATCAGAAATACGAAGATGTCTGAAACCAGGTCTTAATAGAGATAAATCATGACTGCACATGATGAAGGTCGCGTTGTTCTCTTTCACGAAATTCATTAAAACATCCATAATCTCTCTTGCTAAATCAGAGTCCATATTGGCTGTAGGTTCATCTGCAAGCAGAATTGGAGTTTGTCGAGTAAGAGCCAAGGATAAAGTTGCTCTCTGTTTTTCACCAGCTGATAATTCATCAGGATATGATTCTAATTTATGACTGATATGAACATTTTTAGTTATTTCATTTCCGATATCTGGATTGTATTCCTTGTCAAGAAATATGTAAGGAACTATTAGATTATCTTTCAGTTGAATTGGCTCAAAAAGACTGTGATATTGAGTTATATAGGCTATGTTCTCCAATCTAAAATCTGATCTGGATGTATCATCTGCCTTTCCTATTGAATAGTCGCCAATGCGAACTGACCCCTTGTCAGGAATCAAAAGCCCTGCAATAGTATTAAGTAAGGTGGTTTTTCCTACTCCAGATGGACCAGAGATAAAAAGAAAGTCACCTTTCTTAATGGTAAGATCTATGCCTTTAATAACTGGGTGAAGTTGACCAAAAACTCGATAACCCTTTTCTAATCCCTTTATGCGAATATAGTCCATAGCTTTTGGATTGTATTTGAATTCATTTTCGAAAAGATATCGAACATCGTCAAACGAAAGTTCATCTACTGTCTCCTTATATTCCTCTGGAGGTTGCTGAAGGATATTGAAAACTTCTTCTTTAGTTACTAGATCAGGATTCCAAAGCATTGCTAGTTTCTTTGAAGGATGAACCTCAAATTCAGCAAATTCTCGAAGAGCAATTGAATTCTTAACTCTATCCGGAATTTGAAGCATATGAGAAGGATCAATGTAGGCTCGGTTCAATTCAGAAGCATCCTTAAAAATATCTAACTTTTGTCTTTCTGCTTCATAACCCACGCCAACAAGTCTTCCATCACGAATGAGGAAGCTCTTTTCGAAAACATTTCGATATCTAACGTCATGAGTGACAATAACCATAGTTGTGCCTAATTCTTTATTTACTCCTTTTAGAGTGTCAATTATACTGAAAGTGTTTTTCGAATCTAATTGACCAGTAGGTTCATCTGCGAGAATGAAATGTGGTTGTCTTGCCAAAGCTATGGCTATGGAAAGTCTCATCGACTCCCCTCCACTTATTTTTGCTGCTTTGTTGTTTTTCACATGTGATAGGTTGAATAATTTTAGTAATTCTTCCATTTCTTTTCTAGCCATTTCTCTTGGAGTATATTTCATTTTCATAGGCATTAGAACATTATCTTTAACTGTTAGTTGTGAGTAGAGATTCTTGCTTGTAAATTGATTTACAAGACCTATGTTTTCATATCTGAATTTTCTTCTTTCTTTTTCAGTTAGTAAATCCAGTTGTACCCCTCTTATCATCACCAATCCACCAGTTGGAGTATCGACCCCTGACAGAATGTTCATTAAAGTGGTCTTACCCGCCCCAGACGGACCAATGATCGATACAAGCTCTCCGTCCCCTATATCTAAATCTAGTCCTCTTAATGCAGATACTTTGTATTCTGTTACTGGATCGTGGTAAATTTTAATTACGTCTACACATCTTATCATTTTTATCACTACTCCAGATTCCTTGGCATATATTTTGCATAATTTCTTTTCATCGACAGATAAAATATCCCCATGAAAAGTACAGGTGCTACTATGTAAGCTATAATGAATGCTAATGCGTTGAATTTCCACAGATAATTTATTCCACTATAGAAGAATCTCTTCGTTGCCCAAGTGAATCCCCACATTATGGCGAATCCCACTCCTGTTCCTAATAATAATCCTGGTATAATCCCAGTGAACATCGCTTCGAACATCGTTAAGCGTATAATTCTTTTTGTAGATATTCCCATCTTCTTTAGTCTATCATTTTTGGTTATTCTTTGTTGTAGAATCTTTATGGGATTGCTTATGCTTATGAAAGCTATAGCTATCAAACATACTAGCATTGAAAGAGCGAATTCTGCCGAAACTATATTGAAGAATGGAAATGTTTCAAATTGTCTATCATCACTATCAGTAATTGCTGAATCTATGTTTAGGTTCAGTTCTTCAATTAGATATTGCCCTATCTGCTCATGATCTGCGTCTTTTGACAGTTTAATGAGCAACCTATCTTTGATTATCTCGCTTGATATGTAGAAAGTTTCCCTTATTCTTTCGAAATTATATTGTGTCATTACCACTCCAGCAATTCTCACTGTTACTCCTGGAATATATTCTCCAGCTGTGTAAAAGATTGGTATATAATTGAATATGTCATATATTTCGAATGTAAAATTCAATGGTGGAAAGAGTGACTCAAATTCGAATTCATGTTTCTCACCTGCTCTATCATCAAAGAAGTATTTTGTGCTAAGCATTGTGTCATTAGCTTCTAGTGCTGTTATTGTCTCTTCCCAATTATCAAATAACCTACTTGGTGGAGAATTAACCGTGTTCAAAAACTCCGTTGTATTCTCTATCAGATAAACTGATATCGGTTCAAAATCATAACTAGCTTCTACTTCATGAACAAACGCAGTACTCTCTACTTCTGGTATAGCTTGAATCTCCTGCAAGAGAGATTGATTCTGATCCATCCAATTCTTTACGAATATATCTGCTCCATTGTACAAATATGCATCTTTATCATAATTGAATTCTACAGTTAAGGGACTCATAATTGATGGAATAGTAATTCCTACTATTAACAGAAAAGCAAAGAACATGTTACTAAATAGTTTGATGTCTGAACGAACTTCAACTAATGTAAATGATCCTACAGTTTTTCTCCGATTCCACGAAATTTTGCTTATTGCAATCATAATGATTCCATGCAAATCTTTGAGCAACAATCCAATACCTAATAGAGCTAATAGTACGCCTAAGCCTGCAAGATAGATATTTATCATTATAAATGATGTATTTCCAGAAGAGGATAGATTTCTTAGATTTACTTTGTACAAGCTGAAGAAAAGAATTGTTAAACCTATACCAGCTCCAATTAGTAGAATTGTTGGAATTCTTATTTGTTTTAATAGAGTAACAAGTCGCTGTGGAGTTTTTTGGAAAGTAGTTTTCTTGGTTGAAACCTGTATAATCTTTGGTATAGAGACTACTATTAAGGCTATTACAGTAAATAACGTGGCCCATCCCAAACCACTGAAATTTAGCACTTGATTCTGCTGATTGAATGTAAGGAAGGAATCAACTTTAAGTAATGGAGGTACTAAAGCAAAGGATAAACCAAACCCAACAAATGATGCTGTTATAGCTTCAAAAATCTTCAAAATCATATAATTAAAGGCTATTCTTCTAGATGACAATCCCTTCGTTTGAAATATTTCTACTTCTTGTTCTAGTCCTTTAGAATACAATTCATTTGTTTCAAATATCAGAAATATTGCCAAATAAAGAATTGGTACAGCTAGCATGAAAAACAATAACATTGATGACTGAATTCTTGGTTCAAGAATTTCTATTACTTTATTTAATTCAGTATTAAAGTACCAGTAACCATTTCTCATATCCCCAGTGAATTTCAAGAAATGAGCGTTCCCATCTGATATTTCTATAATATCCCCCTTTAACTGTGTTAACATCTCTGGTTTGAAGTTACTAAAATCATAGTAGAATTGAACGTAAGTATTTACAAACATGTAATATGGATTTAATCCTTCTAAGTTTGCCCAAGCGTTATCACCAAATGAAACCATACCCCCAAAAATACTAGCTAAAGCTTGAGAAGAATCTGATGGAAGATTATAATCTGTCCATATATTTTCAATTTCAGTTGGAGTTGGAGCGTCAAATAATCCGGTTATCGTTAGATTAACATGTGTATCCCCAAGATAACTGTTGTAATAATTTAGCTGCGAACCCCAGAAAGTAATTGTGTCATTTACTGTAACATTTAAACTTGAAGCAGTAGCGATATCGTATTCTAATAAAACTTCTCCAGGTGCTTGAGGTAATCTTCCCTCAACAATGCTATCATTAATGAAATTGCTGTAATTATTTGATAAAGCTATATATGTTATACCTCTTAAAGAAGATGTACTGGTCGTCATATCCTCTATCATACCATAGAAAGCAGTTGTATATTCATAACCACTCACAATACTCGCAAATACTTCCTGATCCAGTTTAAAGCCAGTGAAAATTTCACTTAAAACTATTTTTTCGTATTGTTGTACTGCTGGAATGCTTACATATTGGTTACCAGTATCATAATTGTAAGTAAGAGATAAACTTGCTTTTCCATCATTTAGAATGTTAAGAGTATTTGTATATTCATCAAACAAAACTTCTCTCTTCGAACTATATAGTGCAGTACTTGTTAATATGATTAAAGCTAAAACAGTCATGCTAATTAGATTCATTAGATGACGTCTCTTATTTGTTTTAAAAAGATCAAAAAGCGAAGAGAAGAAATTAGAGATGAATACCCAGAAATTGATAAAAGGTAAAAGGAGTTTGCTCTTATCCTCATATATTGGTCTAGTCAAGTATCTTTTAATTAGAATGAAACTAATTTTCACTCTCTTTCTAAGCAATGCAGCAAAAAGAACTATAACTGATCCAGCAACTATTAAATAAATGCCAACATTCTTGAAAAAGATCTGGAATCTATTCAGTTCCTCTAATCCAAGAAAACCAAGTTTTTTAAATTCTTCAATATCATAGTCTGAGGAAACATAGAATGCAATCATCTCCTCCTCTGAGAAGATGCGCCCTGGCAAATCTCCTTGCGTTAGAAGTGTTGTATGTGTAAATATTCTTTTTCCATCTTCTGTTTCATAAACATAGAATGAATAATAATTATCTTTGTCTGGTACATTATAAATGAAAATTTCTTCTTTTGTGAAATTTGTATAGTCGTCAGTTATGATAGCTACCTTAGACTTCAGGTTATCTCCAGAGAAAAACTCCTCTGTACTAACATGAGGTTCTGAGTTAATAACATATTTTGAGTTATTTTCTCCTTGAATAGCATAAAAATTATTGTAAGGATAAACTCCTGTGGTTGTAATATTGAAATCGGCAAAATCAATTGTTTGGTTTATAGAGTATTTTAGACGATAAATCTTGTCGCCTCTTGCCATTGCTAGATTGAAATCCCCATCATTTGTCAAATAAAACTTTGGATCAAACCCTCCTTCAAGTATGGTCATATTGTTTGACACATAAGAATCGATGTACCCTTTCGTAACTATTGTTCCATACCAATGAACGTAGGAAAATCTAGGAGTATATCTGTAAAGACTATAAATTGTATCATTGACATAATGAAAATCAACCAAATAGTCAAATTCGTAGTCTAGAACACAAACTTTCTCAAGAACATGTGTTCCATTTTCGTAAAAACGCGACAATTCAAATCTAGTTGTAGAAATTTCCGATGTTGGAGGCCAATTTTGAATGAAAGCTAAAACCATGAACAAAGTATTATTTTCTTCATAATAGATCTTCATGCGAGGATAGTTCATGTTAGCATTATAAGCATAAAATTCACCATCATTTGGGCCTGCTGTTTCTGTCCAGTTGTATCTATGGAATTTCATATAACCAAAGAAAGTGTGAAATGCGTAAAATAATTCAATCCCCCCATCTATGGTAAACAACTCGAAATATTCAATAGAGTTTTCTTCGATCATTACAATGTTGGTTTCGCCATTTACCTTGTGAATTATCATAAATGTACCATTTTCATATAAAATTCGTGCGAGAAAATGAAAATTACCTGAAGTATCAACAGTTGATTTAGATTCTATACCTATTTCATCTCCGGTTCTGTTAAGGAGTAAGAATAGATCTTCATCCATTCCTGTTTGAGCATTCACTCTCAATTGCTGACTAAGTGATACTGTTGATGAAACAAATAAGATAATAATGAATAATAGATAAAGGGGCTTTTTTCTCTTCATTCTAATACTTTCAATATATTTGCACTTATATTTCTATTGCTTAACAGTTTTAAGTATGTGGTGATTAGAAAATTCTCTCAAAAAGCCGCGAGAATGCTTCTAACCTATTTTTGGAAACTGTAATGCATGAAAAAGAGGTTTGTTTCTATATATTCTTTGTCTTAAATTGAGAAAGGTATTCTTATTTTGTATGATGTCTTCTCATATTATCCTTTTTTCTGCTTTGAAAAGTTTAAATAGTAAAGCAAGTTGATAGAACAAGATGAGCAGCTCAATAGAATCAAGTAATACTGATTCAGTCGATGATGATTCTTTGAAAAACGATGATTCATTAACTCCTACTGGAAGAAAGAAAGTAGTTTGGACAAAGAAACGCATTGTTCTTGTAGCGTTTTTTGTGATATTAGTCATTATTTCTGTAGCTGTACTAATTATGATTATAATAGATAAAACATTTCTTTTCGAGATAATCCGAGATTATTTCCTAGCTCCCCTTGTTAGAATGGGTTATTGGTCCATTTTTCTCTTTCTAGCGCTTATGATCATTCAAAGCTTGATTGTCCCAATCCCTTCTGAATTAGTATTGCTATGCGGGGGGATGCTTTATGGAATCTGGCTTGGATTACTCGTTGGAGTTATTGGATCAGTTTTAAGTGGTGTTGTAACATTCTATATTGCGAACAAAGGGGGAAGACCTATTCTAGAATCTACAGGTGATCATATTGGCTTTGCTGACAGGTTTGTTATTGCAATGGATAAATGGATAGAGAAATGGGGTGTCTGGGCAATTATTGTAGGAAGAGCTGTTCCTGTTGTGATGTTTGATCCCATATCTTATGCAGCAGGAATTTCTAATATTAGGTGGAAACAGTATACATTAGCAACTTTTATCGGATCCATTCCACGTTCAATATTTTATGCATTTCTTGGTGTGAAATTATTAAGTGGAAATGCACCAGAATATATTCTTACACTAACTCAAGAGCAATTTGAAGCAGTTTCAGGGCAATTCAACATGATCTTTTTCATCATCTTTGGTGTTCTAATTCTAATGCTTATAATAGCTTCAATAGTAGGAAACAGAATACAAAAGAAATCTGAGAAAGTCAAATTAGAATCAAAAACAGATGAGTGAATTAATATTCTTCATCTAAATTTACCCTATTTTTTAATTCTTCTCCTCGAATAAAACGGTTGATGTTAGGTATAACTGCATCTAGAAAATATCTTCTAGGAAAGTCTGTATTCCATGCTCTATGAGCGCTCATAATAATATTATCAAGTTCTTGAAATGGAAAATCAGATGGATAACAGGGGATTGGATCCTGTTCATCACTTCCTCTTCTTTGTGGGTAATTATACCAGACATCAATGGCAGCTGCTTTTATTTTCTTGTCTTTTAAGGCATTAAATATTGCTTCAGCATTAATTGTTATCCCTCTTCCAACATTAACAATAATAGCTGAGGACTTCATAACAGCAAATTCCTTCTGGTCTAGAAAATTTTCTGTCTTTGTGGTTCCAGGTAAACTGTTGAAGATAAAATCTGCTTGTTTGATTGCTTCAAGTTTCTCCTCAACTGTAAAAAACTCAACATCTTCTACTGTAGAATCTTTACCTCTTTTAATTGCTAGATATTTCATATTAAATGGGTCACACATTTTTTTGAATTGTTTAGCGATTTCTCCATATCCCAAGAATAGCATGGTTTTATCGAATAATGTTACAGACTGAAATTTTCTATAATCCCAATTTCCTTCTCTTAAGAGTTTATCATTTCTGTCTAACTCTTTTGTAGCTGCATTAAGAAGAGAGAAGCCATGTTCAGCAATAATTGGTGCATGGGAATGATTATTGCATAGCATTATGTTGTTTTCCTTATAGAAACTAAGTTTGTGTCTATTCAATCCTGTACCTAAAATTTGGTGAAATTTTAGATTCTTAACAGTTGCAAGGTGTTCGTCAGTTAGTCTGCCACCAACAATGATATCAGCTATTTGTAATGCCTTGTTTTGTTCTTCATCGTCAAGCTCAGAATAGTATGTAAGTAAGACTGAAGAATCTATAGTTTTTTTGGTAATTTTCTTTTCTTCTTCTTTTACATTTGTCATAAAAAGAACTTTCATCTTACCCTTTTCAGATTCTGCTTCAATAAAGATTTTTTGTTAGTAAGTTGAATCCAAAAACTTCATTTAAAAGTAAAATAAAATTCTTATACTCAGAAGTAAATGGTAAATTAATACTATGAGTGACTCAGAAGATTCTTCAGATATTGATGCTTTAATTAAGCAATTGAAGTATAGCTCTATACCTCTACAGAGGGAAAGAGCCGCATATATCTTGAGTAATTATCGTCACTCAAAGGTTCTAGAAGCTCTTCTAAATTCACAATTAAACGACCTTAATCCAAAAGTAAGAGACGCTGCTTCTCGAGCTTTAGCTTCCTTAATAACATCAGAAGAAACAGAAGGAGAAATAATTGAGGGAATAAGAAGTGAAACTGTAAATTATGAAACTAAAATAGATAATCAGCTGTTTAATCTCACTAAGGAATTTGAAATTATTAGGAAAGGAATGAGAAAAATCAAATTCAATTGGAAAGATTCTGTTGAACTTAAACAACTTTTCAAAGCAGTGGAAAAAGACAGGTTTTTACCAAAACAACCCAATGTAAAGGGATTGGTGAACTCAATATTGTTGCTGCCTATTGAAGATCCTGATATGGGTAGGGATGTTGCAATTGCGATTGTGGAAATCTTAAGAATGAGTTCTGAAGAAACTGAAAGATTAAACGCTATAGGTTGTTTAAATAACATTATCACAAATATTGACAAATACACGCCTTATTTTGGAATAGCTGAAGCATACATTATGATCTTTAAAGCATCTGAAGACTTCGAGATGAGAATTGTGGCTTTTAGAAGTCTCGAAGAAATTATTGTCAGAAAAAGAACATTAGCAAAACTGAATCAATTTACAACTGATATTGTGAAATTGCTCAAATTTTCTTATGATCAGAAAATAAGAGAAACAGCAATAAAAGCTTATCCTGATTTAGTGTTGACTAGAGAAGAAAAAATCCCTTATCTGATTGATTTAATGATTGGGATTGTTCGAGCAACATATGAAGACCGTCTCCGTGAGATGGGATTAAAAGCGCTTAATTCAATTATCGAAAAAAGTTACTTAAGTGAGGAAAATGTTCAGAGAATAATTAAGATTCTTAAATCTCATCATAATAAAAACGTCAGAATAAGGGCTATAGAGTTGTTTACTCAAATTATACTTCAAGCTTCCCCTGATATTTTTTCATCAGCAATTAGTGTTATAATGAGTATAGTTCTTAATACAAAAGAGGAAAATATTTGTTATACTGCTCTACAAAATGTAGAAAAATATTCTTTCATGAACCTTGATTCAGACCTTACTAACATTATTTTGCAAACATTAGACGATATCACGCTCAAATCATATCATCCATTTGTAGCATTCCGAGCATATAGTATTATAGAGAGTATAATCCTAAACAATCCAGAAAGTTTCTCAACTGAATTTGCAAATATCTTCGTAGAATGCCTAAAATTGCATAAGGATATAGGAGTTACAGAACAAGTACTATTGACATTTTCCGATCTGATAGTTTCGAGAAAATTGATTCCAAGTGATGTTAAACAGTTCATCAAAACATTACTCTACTTATCAGCTGATCCTGAAGTTCTAGAAGGAGTAATAAGTCTATTTAAGGAATTGATGATAGCAGATGAACAGGTTTTACCAGAAAAGGTCATCAACAAGCTAATGGAAGTAGTCAGTAAAACATTAGTTAAAGAAGACATTTTCTTGCTTTTAACAGAATTAGATGTTCAAGACTTTATCTAGTTTCTAGAAATAAAGCAGGAATTGTGAAAATATTAACAATCCAATCATTATCGACATTTCCCCGATATTGAATTTGAACTCTCTAATGACATTTCTAAAAAGTATGGGCGCAATCACCGAAAGTAATAGAAAGAAAGTGCCAAGGTAATAGAGGTAAATTACATGGTCTACATACGAAATATTCGTGTTAAAGGCTAAACCAACAAAAACAGTTGTTACAAGGAAGTCTACAACCACAATAACAAGGATTGGTAATCTGATTTTCTTATGAACATCCATTTTGTAAGCTAATACAAGGACTGGAATGAAGAAAAAGAATATATCAGTGTAGAAATCAGTAGTTTGAATCAATTTTAGCTTTAGAACATTACTAGCTATTCCTTGATCAATATTGGCAAAGGCTACAATTGGAAAACCGATATCTTGTGAGGAGAAAGGCCAGAGAAAATAAACTCCAGTCAAATACATCATATCAATTAAAATATGTACAGCAAGACCAAAGAATAATCCTATACCTAAACCAAGAAAGTCATAATTTTTCTTATTCTTAATCTTTGGAATAAAGTTTAAACTTACAACAATTCCTGGAACTACAATTAAAAACAAAAGACTGTGAGTTAAAGACCGATGAACAACAGAAGCTTTTTCACCAATAAACAGATAGACGAAAGCCATAATGAAAATATCAAAATCTGGAAGTATGGCTCCCAAAACTGCTCCCAGTTTGTACTCTTTTCTTTTGCTAAAACTAGCTAAAAGTAAGCCTGTAAGAAGATGTACTCCGCCTTGCACATCACTATGAAAGAAGGAGAGACTATATAATTGTTATGAAAAAACGATATGAACTAAGACGCAATTATTCTTTCAATAGATTTACTCACTTGTTCAAAGATAACTATTGCTTCATCTTCCTTTAAATCTCCATGAACAAAAACTCGGCATGAAGGGAAAATGGATAGTTTATTACCTTTTTTTTCATCTTGAAAAATTAACATTACCTTCGTTTCTCTAAGCAACTTGTAGGATTTTAGATTACCAAGTAGTTCATCTTTAAGCTGTTGTAATGATACATCGTGAAATTCCTCAGGTATTCCCTCAAATCCTTTCTTTTTCTTACAAGGAGAAACTGTGTGATAAATCATCTAAATAAAGAGAAAAGCTAAGATATTTTTAAGTTTCGTATTCTTGTTTTAAACTTAAGAAAAAGAAAAAAGAGAGAATAATCTACCTTCTTCTTTTTCTTTTTTGGGAATAATACTTAAAAACGTGTAAAACTTCAGAAGTTTATGAATAATAAGCTTCTTAGAATTGATCTTACACAGGGGAAAATAAGTATTGAGGAGATACCTGAGAAAGTAATTAAACAGTATATTGGTGGAACTGGTTTCATTAGTTACTACTTGTTCAAAGAACTCAAAGAGAAAATAGATCCTTTATCTCCTGAAAACAAAATTATTATTGCTCCTGGACCTGCACAAGGGACAAAGATTCCTATTACTGGTAGATATGCGGTAGGTACTAAAAGCCCTTTAACAAATCATTTTCTAGATTCTCACTGTGGAGGATTTATTGGCCCTGAGATTAGAATGGCTGGATATGATCTAATAATAATTGAAGGGAAATCGGAGAAACCGGTCTATATTTCCATTAAAGATGACAAAGTGGAAATAAAAGATGCAGCTCATCTATGGGGAAAATATGCTAATAAAACAGAAGCTAAGATTAGAGAAGACGAAGAAGAGACTAGAATGAGAATTATCTGTATAGGTCCAGCAGGAGAAAATCTAGTCAAAATTTCATGTCCAACAGCTGATGGTCACAGAAATCCAGGAAGAGGAGGGTTAGGAGCTGTATTTGGATCAAAGAATCTCAAAGCTGTAGGAATAAAAGGATCAACTCGACCAACAAATGGAAATCAAGAAAAGATAGATGAAATACAAAAAGATTTACTCAAACGTTCAAAAACTGCTAAGGATTCAGGATCTGAAATGTTCACATATGGAACAAGTAATGCTGTAGGGTTCTCAAATGAGATGAGTCAATATCCGACACGCAATTGGCAATCGGGAGAATTTGAAGAACATGAGAAATTAAGTGGAGTGGATTTAGATGAGAAATATACTGCTATTAGAAGGCCCTGTTATAACTGCCCAATTGGGTGTTCAAGCACACTGGATGCCTCTGCTTTTCCTTGGACAGATGCAAAAGAAATAGCTAGACCAGAATATGAGACAATGGCAATGTTGGGTGGGAATGTAGGATTAAGTGATCTTGAGACACTGATACATGCCAATTATTTGTGTAATCAACTTGGACTCGACACTATTAGTACTGGTAGTGCTATAGCAATGACAATGGAAGCTGTTGAAAAAGGATTGTTATCAGGACCAGAATTTGAAGGAGTAAAGTTTGGAAATAAAGAGAAAATTCTAGAAATTCTAGAAATGATAGCTTACAGAAAAGGATTTGGAGCTGTTCTAGCAGAAGGAGTAGCACAAGCAGCAGAAAAATGGGGAATAGAACACTTAGCAATACATGTCAAAGGCCTTCCATTTGCAGCTTGGGATCCTAGAGGAAAACTGGGATTAGGCTTGAGCTATGCTACAGCTGCAGTAGGAGCTTCACATTTACGTGGATGGCCTGCCACTTCTGAGGTTCCAAAAGACAAGAGTGCATTAGATGTAGTTGATTCACTTATGGAGCAGCAAGATTACAAATCTCTCATAGATTGTTTAGTAGTCTGTACTTTTTCATATGCTATCAAAGAAGGCTTCAGCTTTGAAGACAGACAAAACATTCTATCTGCTATGTGGAATAGAGAAGTGTCTAAAGAAGAAATGATGGAGATTGCACAAAGAATCTGGATAACTAAACGTCTTTTCAATATCAATCAGTTCGATAATTACAAACCAATTGATTATGATGTTCTTCCCAATAGATTCATGAATGAACCTTTACCATCGGGTAGAGCAGAAGGAAGCAAAGCTTTTGTCAATGAAGAGGATTTCAAGAAATCTTTACAGCTTTTATACAAAAAACGAGGTTTAGATGAAGTAGGAATACCTAAAAAAGATGAAATTAAACGTCTAAAAATTGATGACTAAAATTTCCTTTTTTTCTCTTACTTTTTCAAGAAATTGTAGGTGTGTTTTCCTTTAAATGAGAACTGGAACAAATCTGTTTTTTCTACCTTCAGAATAGCCTTCTTTTTGTCAGGTCGGTGAATAGTTAGAGATAAAGTTCCCTTAGGTTTCAATATTCTACGAATTTCTTGTAATATTTTCTCAGGCTCACTTAACATATGAATAGTATCAAACAATAAAACAACATCTATAGAACTGTCTCCTAAACCAGTATCACAATCTGAATATATTGTTTCGATGTTCGAATATCCTCGTTGTGAGGATCTTTTCTTAACTTTTTTTAATGCAAGAGGATGAATATCTAAAGCAAAAACTTTACCAGATTTTCCAACTAGTTCAGATGCAGCAAAACTAAAACTACCAGGACCACATCCATAATCAAGTAAAAAGAAACCAGGACTTATACCAATTTCATTTAAAATTTTCTGAGGAGGAATGAGTATATCTCGAAACTTAAAAAAAAAGCTCATAACCTGGAACTCAATATTAGCTAATATCCTAGTCATGCTATTTTAGCATAGTCAAGAGATTATAAATATCTTTCAATTTAACTTTGAACTGAATTTTCACAAGTGATTTTTCTAGTGTATATAGGCTTTTGTTTTAATTAAAATTCTCTAAGACCTTGAAATTGCAAAGAAGAATAGAAGAAGAACAATATTTATAAGAAGTATATTTTCTGGACAAACATGAATGATAAGCTTCTGCGAATTAATCTAACAGACAATAGTATTTCCACAGAAAAAATTCCTGAATCTGTTGTTTTAGATTATATGGGGGGAACTGGTTACATAACTTATTATCTATACAAAGAACTAGAACCAAATATCGACCCCTTATCTCCTGAAAACAAAATCATTATTGCTCCTGGACCAATTCAGGGGACAAAAGTACCTGTGAGTGGACGATATGCAATTGGAACAAAAAGCCCGTTAACTGGTTTGTATTTAGATAGTAATGTTGGTGGTTTTCTTGGACCAGAGATTAGATTTACAGGATATGACCTGATTATTATTGAAGGTAAATCCTCCAAACCTGTCTATATCTCAATAAAGGACCAAAAAGTTGAGATTAAGGATGCAAAAGATCTCTGGGGAAAATTTGTCTATGAAACTGATGTTCTGATTAAAGCGTTAGAAAGAGAACCAAAAATGAGGGTCTTAACAATAGGACCAGCTGGAGAAAATCTTGTTAATTTTGCTTGTTCGTCTTCTGATAATTTTCGAAATGCTGGAAGAGGAGGCTTGGGAGCTGTATTTGGGTCAAAGAATCTCAAAGCAGTAGCAGTTAAGGGTTCAACTCGACCCACAAATGGAAAACCTGAGAAGATAGAATTGGTAAGAAAGGATATAGTTCAGAGAGCAAGAAATGCAAAAGATGATGGTCATCTACTTCATAAACATGGGACTAGCTGGTTAGTCAAAGTAGCTAATGATCTTGATCACTACCCAACCCGTAACTGGCAATCTGGGGAATTTGAAGATATAGATAATCTGGGACATGAAGCTTTTGCTGAAAAATATAAACGATTCCGACGTCCTTGTTATCAGTGTCCTATAGGCTGCAGTGAAACCTTAGATGCATCTGTTTTTGATTGGGTTGAGGAAGATAGAAAAGAAATAGCCAAACCAGAATATGAAACACTAGCCATGTTAGGAGGAAATTGTGGGATTAGTGATTCTGAAGCAGTTATTCATGCTAATTATTTATGTAATGAGCTAGGACTCGACACAATTAGTACTGGTAGCGCAATAGCAATGACGATGGAAGCAATAGAAAAAGGACTTGTTGAGGGACCAGAATTTGATGATATTGAGTTCGGTAATATTGATAAATTTCTAGAGCTTATTGACAAAATAGCTTATCGTCAAGATATAGGTGATATCTTAGCTGATGGTGTTGCTCAAGCAGCTGAACATTGGAATATACAAGACTTAGCAATTCACGTGAAAAAATTACCTTTTGCAGCTTGGGATCCACGTGCTAAACTTGGTCTTGGATTGAGTTATGCTACAGCTGCAGTAGGGGCTTCGCATTTGCGTGGATGGCCTTCGACCTCAGAAATTCCTGAAAAAAGCGCAATCAAGATAATCGATTCCTTAGTAGAGCAACAAGACCTTAAAACAATCAAAGATTGTTTATCAATATGCCATTTCACACACAGTATCAAACCTGCATTAGGTTTTGATGATTGTGTTAATATTCTCTCAGCTGCTTGGGATAAAGAAGTAACTGCTGAGGAATTAACTGACGTTGCTCGAAGAATTTGGATTATGAAACGTTTGTTTAATATGAGAGAATTTGGAGATAAAAAACCAATTGAATTTGATAATCTTCCTAAACGGTTTATGAAAGAACCTCTTCCATCGGGTAGAGCTAAAGGCAAAACAGCTTTTGTAAGTGAAGAAGATTTCATCGAATCAAGAAGAATTCTTTATGAGAAAAGAGGTTTAGATGCTAAAGGTGTACCAACAAAAGAAGAATTGAATATATTAGGTTTGGATAATCTCTAGCACATTACTTCAATAGGAGTCATCTATAGTATGAGGATAAGGATCTACAGCATTTGCTAAACCAGCTATACTATAAACTCCTTCTCCACTGAAGTCAGACCAGAAATTGCCATGTAAAGCGATAGCATCATACCAAATGTTGCCTTGACAATTATCTTCTGCTTGATTATTATTCAGATTGAAAATATTATGATGAATCAAATTATTGTCTGAATAATCAGTTAGCTTCAATCCAATTCCCGAAGATTCAAATCTGTTATCTGTAATTAGATTGTTACTTGATCGAAAGAGATACATAGCAAAATTACTATTATGATTCAAATGATTTCCTTCTATAAGAAGTGAGCGCGAATTAGAAAGACGTAATCCATACATATGATTTGAAATTATGTTATCCTTGATAACACCGTTACTTGCTGCACAGCTAAATCCTTCTCGGTTTTCGTCAATTATATTTTCTAGTATGTATATTTCACTACAAACTATGAACATTATACCAGTGATACATCCAGAAATAGAGCTTCCTGTAATCGTTATGTTAGAACTGTAAATACAAAGAATTCCTTCATTTGTGTTTTGGATATTTACATTGGATATGTATATATTTTCACATCCAATAAAGATTAGTTGACCATATTCTTGACCACAAGTAATAGTTAAATTATCAGTGTTTCCGAAATAACCAAGTTTTTTGTCATTCACATAATTATCCTCGATAGTGATTGTATCTAAATAGTAGGTGATTGACATAATATGTAATCCTGAATTGAAGAAACTATTATTTGTTAAGTGCATATTTTTAGAATAGTAACTTGCTACTCCTGCAAATTCATTATCTTTAAAGCTATTATGGGTTATATGAAGGACTACATACGTGCGTAGAGAAATTCCTCTAAAATTGTTTTTAAACTCATTTCCTGTGATAGTAATACCACCAAATTCAATATCCTCTAATGTGATACCATCATCTAAAAAGCCACCAGAACCTAGAAAAGTGCAGTTTTGAATGATAACATGAACTGTTATTCCAGAGATTTTAATTTTATAGTTAGTGTATTCTCCTGTACTACCATCAATTATATAGGGATTTTCAATTGAACCACTTCCTGGTAAATCGTATAGAATAAAATCTGAATTTGATTCTATTATTATCGTTCTCAAACTTCCTATATCTGGTGGATCAGTCACATCTGGTGGATCAAACTCCCCTGGTGGATCAAACTCCCCTGGTGGATTTGCAAAGAAAAACGGTTGAATATCTAGAGTGCTAAAGATATACCCTGAACCACCTAGAATTATCAAAGTTAATACGGCAAATCCTATTTTTTCTGCTGTCCCTATCATATGTCTCAACATATCGTCTTTATGATATACTGTCTTTGGATTCTTATAAATGTTTCTCTTGGCTTTTAAAACATTGAAAGTATTTAAATTTTATTTTTTGATAGTTTAGTAGTCTTTATCAATTTCTATGTCATTATACTATTAATGAGTAATGAATTTGAAGAGAAACAGAAATTATTCCTTACATTACAACCTAAGGAGAAGATTCTTTTTGTTCAAAAACAAGTAGATGATATAGTTTCAACTCTTACTCAGAAAAACGTTGATGTTGATCTTTTTATTACAAAAATTGCTCATTTCAAAACTTACACTTCTCGATTATTCAGATTATCTGGTGTGTATAAGAAAGATTATTTCGATTTCCTAGTTTACAGTATCAAAGTTATGTGGAATGCCGTAGAACACTGTACTTCTCAATTCATGCTCTATCCAGCTTTGTCAGCATTTATCGATTTGTTTTCAAAGTTGAAAGGATTAAATCCATACTATACTTTGGATGGTGCAATCGAGCAGACACTTGTGTATGGGAAGTCACCATCAAAAGATAAAATCTCAGAATTGTTATTCAAGGAAAAGCAACACTTGAATTTCTTAATTGATTACATGCAGCTTGATTCAGTTTTGAGACTAGATTTAACTAAATTTGAGAAAAAAAATATCATCAAATCTGCAACTAATTATGCTCAAATTCTTGTCCTTACTCTCTATAATTTTTTAGTTACTGTTCCTGTGATTCCTAAAGAAGACTTTCTAGATTGGTGTAAGCTATTTGATGAAGCTCTTGAAAAAGCAAGGTTGGGTCATCATTACCTAAAAGAGCTAGATGAAGAGCCTTTTGAATTACTTAAAACTAAAATTTCTGAATCTTCCCTTTTTTCACTAAAAGCTCAACTCCACCTGCTCAGTGCTCGTTTTACAAATGAGAATGTTGCTGAGTTTCTGAATTTAGCGTACATGGAAAATTCAAGAGCTTTAAGTGAAATTGAACCGTATAAGAATGATGAGCTGTTCAGCGAGACAATTAGAAGTTTCTATATTCAGCAGAAGGCATTGCTTCTCGAAACTAGATTCTATCAAATACTCAATAACTTATTACAAACTCAATATAAGAATTCAAAATTTGTTGGAGATCTAAAAGATGAGAAACCTGAATTAACAAAGTCTGCAATTAAGTTTGCTGTTGAAGAAATTCTCAGCGAGATAGAGGGGTATGTCAAAGATCTTCTAAGTAGATCTAAACGAGAAGAGATAGGAATTTCATTTAATCTGATTGGAATTTATGCAAAAATCTCCTTTGGAGCTTATGTCTACGACCTGGTAGATGATGTTAGCACAATGGAGGAAATAATTAAGACACAAAGAATAGATATCGGTGATCCAGAACTCTCCCTTTTACTAGCTAGATATTGGTTGATAAGATGGGCTGAAGAAGAAAACATTGAACACTTGAGATTATCTCAGAATTACTTCGATAGATCTGCTGAAGTTTATTTGATGCTCTTCAATAACAGGTATGTACCTATTTACAGCTATACAATGCTTGCTCTCTACCAACTGTATAGGAACAACATTCCTCGAGCGGAAATATTTCTAATGAAAGCAGATGATGAGTACACAGATGCCAAAATGCTCAAAATATTAAATCTTTCAGAACAATATTACTATGAGAAATTTAGAGAGCAAATTGACAAGATAATCAAAGGAGAAAAAGCAGAGCGACCTCTAAGGTTTGACAAACCGATAAATCCACTAGATTTTAACTCCTGGATAACCGATAAAAAGGATTGGAGGAAGAAATTTCCATTGTTTCCAGAACCGTTCCCATTCCATTTAGAGCAACTAAAAATCTTAGAATTTGAGTTCCTTTCACCTGAAAATAATAATTTTGAAGAAGGAGAAGATAATTTATAACCGCTTTTACTAAGAGATGTTTGAACATGACTTTGGAAAGAAAACGTTATAGATTTGGTGGTTTTACCTGGTTTGTACTCATAATAGTACTTGTAGGGGTATACTATTGGTTCTATAAGGATTTAGTCATATTTCTAACTGTATCTGGAATTGCCATTGTACTTTTTGTCTTTTTTTGGTTCTTATCTCGACGAGGGTTTTCTTCTAGAAGAGCATCTTTGTACGGAAATTTAGCTTCCCATCACAGTAAAGTTACTAAGGAATATGAACAACAAAAAAAAGATTACAATGTTAGATTCTGTGATGATTGTAAGCATAAAATAGAAAAAGACTCAACCTTCTGTTCAAATTGTGGAAAAGAAACCTAAAATTATTTTTCTCTCTCTTTGCCGAATTTTGGGTTGAATGTCCAAATATCATTGAGGATAAAATTGGTTAGAACTGATACTACAAAGCCTATTGTAACTGCAAGATATTCGTTCCAACCGATTAGGTCATAGAAGACATAAACTAGCCCAAGGTTGATCACAGTTCCTGAGGCACCCACGATTGCGAATTTTATGAATTGCCAGAATGTGTTAAATTCGACCTCTTTCTCTTGTTTCTTGAAAGTCCATATTTTGTTAATTATATAATTGTATATCATCACAATGGCTATAGCAACAGCTTGTGAAACTAAAACATCTGAAACGTTTAGAAACCAAACTGTGAACAGCACTCCAGTTAATCCTGATGATTCGAGAATTAACATCATAAGAAAGAGAAAGAGATAATTTAGACCTAAACCTACAAGACTAACTATAACGAATTTTGAAAGCCGCAAGTTTCTCTCTTTATCAAAGAAGGAAGACTTTTCTGAAGGGGTTTCGTCCATGCTATTTTCTTGATCCATTCTCAACCAACAAGAATTTGTAGAATGCATTTATTAATTCTAGTGTGGAAGCATGGTTTCTTCAAGTAAGGCAAATATGGTTAAATCAAATCGTTTTTAAGTATCTCATCAAAGATAAATATTAACGTTTGATAAGTGATTTAATGACAATTCATGTGAGGTATATTTCCCAGGTTATTGTTCGTATGGGGTTTGAAGGGTCTTATGATGATAAGATGGAGAAAGAGTTAGAAAGATGTCTAAAAGAACAGATTGATAATGCTAAAAAACCCTTGTTTTATCTTATCGATGTTACAGCTTATGACCCTAATGAGGCTGAAGAAATTGCCAATATAGTTGCTAACATGCTAGCAATAAAAGGAAAAATAATTCTTAACATTGCCTTCTTATTCAAAAAGAAGAAGAAAATAAAAAATAAAGAGATTAAAGACAAAATCAAGATTTTTGATAATGATTTCCAAGCTCAATCCTGGTTAAGTGATCAGAGTAGATTTGGATTTCTAGATGAAATTACTTTGGAGTCTTTAGTTAAAAAGTAGATACGTCTTTTTTCCAATTTTGGAATATTTTTTTAATTTCATTCTATTCGATATATTGAAATAGAATTCATTATTTGGTGTTTTAATGTCTATAGAACCATGTACCATACCAAGCGAAGTAAAAGAAAAGCTTGAGAAACAACAGTATAGAATCGCAGGTAATCATTCAGCTGTTAAAACCTGTGCATGGTTGAAACACTCACTAAAGGGAGAAGGGGTTTGCTACAAAAGTCAATTCTATGGCATCACTTCTCATCAATGTCTACAATGCACTCCAGCAACTATCTGGTGTAATTTGAAATGCGTTTTCTGTTGGCGAAGTGCTTCATGGTATAATAAAGGAATAATGGATTGTCAAGTAGATGATCCAGAAACAATTGTTGATTCTATGATTTATCATCAGCGTAAACTAATAGCAGGTTACAAACACCATGCTAAGGTTCCTATGGAGAAATATGATGAAGCATTTAATCCTAAACATGCAGCTATCTCATTAAGTGGAGAGCCTACCTTTTATCCTCGAATAGGAGAGCTGATAGAAGAATTTCATTCTAGGAAAATGACTACCTTTTTGGTAACAAATGGAACCAATCCAGATGTTCTAGAAAAACTTGATACATTACCATCTCAACTATATCTGACTATGATTGCGCCAACAAAAGAATCATTTGAAAAAACAGCAAGACCGTCAGATAAGGATGCCTGGGACAAGATTCTGCAAACAATAGATCTTCTCCCATCTTTGAAAACACGGAAAGTTATGAGATTAACTTTAGTACCTGATTATAATATGATTGAACCAGAAAAGTTCAGAGAATGGTTTGAAAAGTCTGAAGCACACTTTCTGGAACCCAAGGGATTTATGTCCGTTGGAGATGCTAGAAAGAGACTATCTTATGAAATTATGCCAAGGTATGAGAAGATAAGAGCGTTTTCAGAAGAAATAATAAAAGATTCTGATTTGAAAATAATCGATGAGAAGGAAAATTCAGCTGTTACACTAATTGCAAAAGAAGATTATAGCTTTCGAAAGCAATTATGATTGTCAAAAGTGTGTATAAAATTCACAAAAGAGCACAAAACCCTTATATTTTTAGTATTTCTTATATTTAACATGGTCAGCTTAAATAAGCTAATTAAACAGCTTAGTCACGAGGAAGCTAAAAAACGAGAAGAAGCCATTCTAGCACTAGGAGAGCTAAGAGACGAGAGAGCTGTTGTACCATTAATAAAAGTAGTAAATCAAGATACAATTGAAAATAGAACCTATGCGATTATTGCTTTATCTGAAATTGCTGACCATAGAGCTATTGAAACACTGATCTATTGTCTTATGGATAATGAAGAGAAAATCCGACTAGCCGCTTCAAGGTCCTTAGGAAAGTTTTCTTCACCTCAAGCGATATCTGCTCTTTTAATTTCGCTTAGAAAAGATCCAAAAGTAATTGTAAAAAGTAGAGCTGCTTTGTCATTAGGGGCTGTAGGTTCAGAATTAGCTGTGGAAGATTTAATGAGTGAATCGAAATTGGAACATCCTGCATCTCTACTGTTTTCTATAGATTCAGCTCTAAAAATGATCGCAAGGAACAATGGGTACAAAGACATAGATGAACTGATACAATCTGTGAAAGAAAAGAAAGAAAAACACACAGAAGAAACACCAGAAGTTGAGCAAGTAAAAGAAAAAGAAGAATTACTAGAATTCCCAACTTTGTGGCCTTATATTAGAAAATATGTCTTTGAACAATTAGAAGGAATTCAAACCGCATTAAGTATTGAATCTGATGAAGAAACAGCGGAGAAAAAAATATCAGATATCTTAGGAGATAAATTTTGGAAATTTGTTTCTTTTATTGAAAACAAAATGGATAGGAAGTTTTCGCAATATCAGAGTGATTTAATCTGGCAAATGACCTGGGATGTCTCAAAACCGATAAGGACAGAAATTTTTCAGATGATAAAGGATCATAGAACTGAAGTAGAGGAAATTGACAAATATAGAAGCTGGCTCGATAGAATAGAAGAAGAGAAGGATGCAAGAGAAGAACTAAAAGGTGCACCAATCTTAGAAATAAAGAAAGTAGAGGAAATTGATGCTGAGAAAGCCACGGGAGCAGAACTTGCAAGGTCAATATCAGGAGACATTGAAGGAATAATGAAAAAGTACTCTGCGTGGAAAAAAGAAGCTGATGAGCTAGAAGAAATAGCAGAATTTGGAATAGATTCTGAATAAATTTATACGCTTTTTATCTAGTTCATTAAAAAAATCGACTATTTACTCAATGAATCTGAAGATTAATCATATCTTTTTTTTAACAGTGTAACATTTGGGTATTACAAAACGTGGCTTCCGACAAAAAAGTTATATGTATAGTGTGTAGCATATAGCTTGGTCAACAAATGAAGAAGAGGTTAATTACTTTCAAAGTAACTGATAGCATGATTAAATGGATGAATGACATGATGTCAATGGGGAATTACGACTCGAGGTCTGAACTTGTCAGGGATTCACTAAAAGAGTTCCTTTCTAAGGAGTATTATGAAGGAAACTTCTCTGAAAACATTAAATTAAAGGAGAAGGAGCAATTTCGCAAAATATAATTAAAAAAAGATCCTAACATTTAATTCACTGAATATCTTTTGTTAATGTAATTCAATTAACATTAAAGACATACATGTTGACTTGAAACTTTTATTCATAACCTTGAATTTCCCGACAAAAATGTTTCTAAGCTCTTCTTGGATAGTATTTAAACTAGCCTAGATTCTTTGATTATCGTATATAGCTGCTTGATAAAGTCTTCTAAAGTCTTTAGAGCTGGAATTTGACTTAAACCATCACCGAATTTCTTGCTGATGAAGTCTTCCAGACTAATAGCAATCTTTGCATAGGTTCCCAAATGCTTCTTGGGAAAAATCAAGAATACCACAAGTGGAACATAAGTATCATGATGAGTTTATGTCATCTTGGCATATTAGCCAAGCATAGTCGAACGTCTTTTGGAGAGGTCATTGTGGGTCAACACTCACTCTACGTGGATACATCACGTATCCTCCTACCCCGTTCGCACACCGTTTAGGCAGTGCTTTCGGATCGCTTTTGATTAAGATATTGTATGCAGCATTAACATCAGCATTGATGAGAAAACCTTGAGCAGATTTAAACAACCCTCGAGTAATTCGTTGTCCAACATACTTTATTCGTTTCTTGGGAAACTCATTATCCAGAAAACTGCTTTTAGAAGTATATTGTTCAGGGATAAGCTCAACTTTTATTCCATATTCAGCCGCTTTATACTGTAACTTGTGGATAATTTTCATGAAGGGGATAGCTACAAACATCTGGGTGATCTTTTTCCAAAAATGGACATTTTGCTTCCATTTCGCATTATATCCAATGATGACTTCATGTAAATTCCGTTCAATCCACAAGTCTACTAAATACTTGGTGAGTTTGTGAATGGCATCTTTGAGCTTCTTTCGCCACTTCTCGCGAAGATAATAATAAGCTGGACCATAGCTGAGTTTATTCCTTGTTTTCAATTGGTTTCTTTGCTGCTGGACATATTGCTCTCTTAATTGTGTTTGTTTTTTCAAATAATATTGAATAATACTTCTGATTCCTTTTCCATGATCCTTGATAACAATTGGTTGAGACCCAAGGTTATCCACAAAGGCTACAAAGTTGATAGACCCTAAATCGATCGCACCTTTCCTGGTAAAACGTCTTCGCAGTTTAGGTAAGAC
>JAAFKI010000069.1 GCA_021399345.1 Candidatus Heimdallarchaeota archaeon | reverse complement strand
GTGCGGAGAGGGAGATTCGAACTCCCGGACCACTAAGGACTAGATCCTCATTCTAGCGCCTTTGACCACTCGGCAATCTCCGCCTAAGTATGTATTAGACCCAACCTACTGATTTTTAACTTTATCGGCATATGATTTTTAGAACAGGAAATATCAAAAAACAAGAAGGAACAATTCTAATCTCTTCTTGATTTCAAACCATCGGGATAATGAAAGAAAAAAGAAACGAGGATTTGATTAGTTTGGGAACCAACCAGGGGGCAAATCATCATCATTGCCTGGATCATATTTTTGTTCGTACATCATTTTTCAACTCTTGGAAAAGTTACTCTAAAAGTAGAACGAAACTATTAAAAAACCCAAAAGAAAAAGATGACAAAAAAAGAAGGAAAGCGTTCCAATCTCTCTTTAAAGCCAAACCAGCGACGAAAATACGTTTGGAAAATCTTACCACGTAAACTATTTTTTGTGTGGTAAGATAAATTATGCTTGTTTAGAGCGCTCGATAAACTTCTAAAAAAAGCGGAATAATTGGATTATTTACGGTATCATTCTAATTGTATCGTTTCCTTGCATTGTTAGATAATCTGACAATTTATCCTCCAGTCTACTAAATCCATACTGTCTGCATTTCTTTATTGCCATGTATTGTAAAGCAGGTCCCAATGGATCTCCATTCTTGTAAGCAGCAACTTGAATAAAGGCTTCCATGAAAACACGCATTTCAAGAACTTCTATCTTATGAAGTTGTTTTTCATACTTCTTCAATAACGGATAGATTTCCGCAAAACGGTTGATTTTGTAATATTCTTGAGCCGCTAGTAAATCAGCAAAAGCTTTCTCTGAAAAAGTCATTCTCTTCTCAACAGGTCTCCTTTTTAGTGTAGATATGTGGTTCATAATCTGTTGTTCATCCGAATGAATTGATCTTTCAATTAGAAAACTAATGATGTGTTCAACTCTTTCAGTGCTGGGATTGTTCAAATTCCTTATTTTCACTAACTGATCTTTAGTAAGTTTAGAATTCAAGAGAAATTCACTAAAAAACATTGCATTACTTTGGTATTTGTCAACATTTTCAATAATTTTTTGCGCTAATTCCTGTAAATCTTCAATTTGAAAGTTTTGTAATCTCGAATGTATGTAAAACTTCGTTAAATTGAAAATATGTTTCATTTGTTCTTTGTTGAAAGAATCTAGATTTACTGTAGCAATTCCTTTTTCTATTAATCCATCTACTTCTTTCATTGTTTTAAGAGCTAATTCTAGCTTTCCTTGAAGTGCATAAGTTGAAGTTAAATATGAGAGAGAAGTTAAGTAGTAACTGGAGTAAATGCTCGAATTGTAAATTGGTTTCAAAATACTTTGACACTCTAATAGGTGGTTTTCTGCTTTATCAAGATTGAAACTTAATGCGTGAGTGAAACCTACAAAAAAGTGAATGATAGATTTAATATCTTTAGGTAATTTGGTTAAAAGGACTCTATCACTAAGAATCTTTTGAGTTAATTTCATTGCTTTTGCTTTGTTTTGTGTTTGTTGATAGATTATGATTAGAACACCCAAAGACATTGCCAATCCATGATAGTAGTTGTTAGAATAAAAGTAGGAAACACATTCCTCAAGAATATCTGAACTGGATAAGCTGTGATTTTTTAACCATTTTTCTATCGCATAGGAGTATAAACAAAAATATTTTGTATAGTCATCTATAGAAGAAGAATTTTTTACAATGTTAATTGCTTGGCTAATATTCTTGGAACTTATATCTATATTTCCTCCAAGTTTTTCTATGTGCCATGCTAACTGGAATACCAAAGCTAATCCTTGATCATATTCTAATTTTTCACATAAAAGCCGCATAGTTGAGTGAATCTCAAGAATTTCAGGAAGATTGACCATAGAAGAATATAGTTGTCTGATTTTCAAATCATATAAATCTACTAGAATTCTTGTGTCTCTGAAGCTTTCACTTTTTTTGATTGAATCATCTATTAAGAGATTAATGCGAGAGGATTTTTCATTTGCACAAATAGGACGGATTTTGTTTATGAAATTATAAAAAGCATCAGAAGTATTAATATTATTTAGTTCTTCTACAAAACTATCGAATACCATATCACTCACTCAGAATCTAATCCTTAAATTGATATATAAACTAGAGAAATCCAATAGGAAGTAAATAAAAATAAAAAAGAAGGAGAATTATCCTGGGGACCAGGCGGGAGGTAAAACTCCATCGTCTCCTTCGTCGGGATCATATTTTAGTTCGTACATCATGTTTCAACTCTTGGAAAGGTTACTCTAATAGTAGAATGAAGCTATTAAAACACCCAAAAGAAAAATGTGACAAAAAAGGGAAAGGAAGAAGAAAACCTAACAGTTAAGGAAGCCATACAGGAGGCATAATATCCCCATCTCCTTCGTCGGGATCATATTTTAGTTCGTACATCATGTTTCAACTCTTTGTAAAGCACTATAATATTACAAGAAAAAACATACATAAGCACAAGAAGAAAAGACTGACAGGTAAAAAACAGAAATGATTTAGTTTTTTACATTCAACACTTACAGATATTTCTGATTTTGGCTTTGTTTCTAAAACTGTATTTTAAACAAAACAAAACCCCGTATAGGAAGAAGAAGGTTTTTCGAAGAAAGTTCACTTTCAGAGATGTCTCTCTATTAAGTATAAATAGTAAATTCCCTTGACTATCTTAGAGACGATATGATGCACTCATCAGATGAAGAATATTTTAATTCGCTAATCAAAAAACCAACTGTCTTCAAAAACATTGGTTGTTTGTCTGTTACATATACCCCTCCATATCTTCCACACAGGGAGGAAGAACTCAGGACTTTGGCTAAATACTTCAAAACAATTTTCGAAGAACAAGATGAACCATTGAGAAAAATTTGCATAACTGGACCAACAGGATCTGGAAAAACAACTCTCGCTAAACGGTTTGGTCAGCTTTTGGAAAATATAGATAAAAACAAGAATTTTTTGCTTGTCTACATTAATTGTAGAATTTACAAAAGTCCTTATCTCATTATTAGTACTCTTGCAAGAAAACTAAATAAGGCTATTCCACCTAGAGGTTACTCCTTTGAAGAATTACAATCACTTCTCATTAGATTACTTGATTTTTATTCCCCAAAGGTTTTGTTAGTTTTAGATGAGATTGATTACCTTATATCTAGAGTAGGTACAGATTTCCTTTACACACTACTTAGAATTAGTGAAATGACAACTAAACAATGGATCTCATATATTTTTATAGCAAGAAACCTGAATTTTATCCATCAACTGGATGCAAGTACTCAAAGCAGTTTTCAATCTAATCATATTTCCTTGGATCGATACTCTGAAACTGATTTAAAAGACATTATTAAATCTCGATCAGAGTTAGCCTTCTATGATAGTACCATAACCGAAGACTCCGTTGAACTTATTGCAGATATATCAAGTAAATCAGGAGATGCACGATATGCAATAGAAATGCTTTGGGGGGCAGGACAATGCGCTGACGACGAGAGTTCTCCCATAGTTTATCCTGATCATGTAAGAAAAGCAAAAGCTTTGATTCACCCAGAAATAAGAAGAGAAGTAATTTTAACATTAACCCTGCATCAGAAATTGATACTGCTTGCAATTATAAGAAAACTAAAACACACAAAAAACGCATATATTTCAACAAATGATGCAATTAGCTCTTATAGATTAGTTTGTGAGGAATATGAAGAGGAACCTAGACGGCATACCCAAATCTGGTCATATCTGAAAGAATTATCAAAACAAGATGTTATCAGTACAAAAATCTCAGGGGAAGGAATGCGTGGTAAAACTACACTAATCAGCATACCAGATATATCAGTAGAAACCATAGAACTCTTTCTGATGAAGTCAATCGAAAATCAAAAGAAAACAGTAGAACATGCTGAAAAATAGGGGAAAACAATGACAAAGGAAAGCGATAGAGAGATACAGCTTAAAATACCATTAGAAGATGTTTTCTCCTCAAGAGGAAGGGTAAGAATTCTAAAGTTATTAGCTGAATTAGGGGAATTAAACATTTCTGCGATATCACGAAGTATAAATCTCAATCATTCTGCAGTAAAAGGACATTTAAAATTTCTAACAGATGTAGGGTTGATAAAGGAAAAGAGATTTGGTAGAATCTTAATATATCAATTCAAAGATAATAATATCTTGGCTCATTCTTTGAAACAATTATTCAAAATATGGGGAGAGAACTAAAAAATTGTTGGTGCCTCGACCGGGATTTGAACCCGGGTCTGCGGAGTGAGAGTCCGCAATGATTGGCCAAGCTACACCATCGAGGCCGTAATATACTGAAAATCATTATGCTTTTTAATTTTTCTTCTTAATACACTAGGTTTTTAATTGCAATTAATTAGGGCTTCATGAGAAATGAAGAGATATGCTGTACGTGTATTTTACGAAGGTAAAGGATATTATGGTTATCAGAGGCAACTTGAAAAAAGGACCATAGAAGGAACCATTATCCAAGCATTAGAAGAAATAAAATACATAGATTCACCAGAAGAAAGCAATTTTAGAAGTGCAAGTAGGACAGACAAATATGTTAATGCTATAGGCAATGTTTTTTCATTTAATAGCGAAAGAAACATAATTTTAGAAGAATTAAATTCTGTTTTACCAAGAGACAAAACAATTGCTTGTTGGGGGTATTCTGAAGTTGAAATGGATTTTTCTCCAAAATACAGTATGTGGAAAAAATACTGGTATATCATCTCTAAGGAGTTTTTAGAATCGAACTCTTCCATGACAGTTGCTAAAATCAAAGCTGTCAGTTCTTTGTTTAGAGGAGAACATAATTTTAGTTTATTTTGCAAGAAGGATCATAGAAAAACGACTAGAAAACTTGATAAACTAACAGTAATCGAGCAAGAAAATAGAATTATCCTTGAATTTCTAGCGAATTCCTTCTTATGGGAACAAGTAAGAAGAATCACAAGTTACATCCTAAATTTTGATACCTTATCAAAAGAACTACAAAATACAAAAAAGCTTCTTCAAGCACAAACAAGTGTTAATGCATTAAACTTAGAACCAGCTAATCCGAAGCAGTTAGTATTGGTTGAACATTTCTATGAGAATCTCAACTGGTTAATAAGTAAAAGAACAAAAGAATTAATTTTAAAGAAATTTGAAACAGAAATACTAAAACTGAGGCAAAGAGAAAACCTCGTTACTTCGGCTCATAAATTCTTTCTTGATTTGGGATAAGGAAGAAAAAGTAGAAAGAATTCAGGAATCTTTTGAACCACTTTCTTTGACTAGTTTTGCTAAAAATGCACTAAGTTGAATGTTACTTGAAGCGCCTTCAGATATTCGAAAATCAACCTCTGCTAAGTATTCATTTAACACCAATTTTTTTAAATCTGGTAAAGTTAAGGACGGAATTTCTCTGTAAATCTGATAGGTTACATCAGTTCCAGAGAGGCCATATTCAAGAATCAAATGTTGAAGAATATCTCTTGCTTTATTAAAATCGCCTTTGAGAGCAAATTTAAGCATTTCACGAATTTTTTCAGGGTCTGCATGGCCTACTGTTTGAAGAACGGTTAACCTTTCAACGGATTTACCTGAAGCAACGGTTGATTGTAAAATGTTAATGGCTTTCCTCAAATCACCTTCTGAAATATAGAGCACAGTTTCAATACCCTCGGCATCATAAACTAAACCTTCCTTATCACATATTTGAGTCAGAAATTCCTTCATGCTTACTTCATCTAGTGGTCTAAAACGAAAAATCGCACATCTAGATTGGATAGGTTCAATTAATTTGCTTGAATAGTTACAGATTAGAGCAAATCTGCTAGTTTTTACATATCTTTCCATAGTACGTCTCAAAGCATGCTGTGCTGCTGATGTTAAGCTGTCAGCTTCATCTAAACAAACAATTTTGAATGGAACACCGCCATATGATGCAGTCCTTGCAAATTCTTTGACCTTATTACGAATTGCATCAATTCCACGATCATCTGATGCATTTAACTCTAAAAGGTTTCTAGACACATTACTGGATCCAAATAAGTCATTAGCTAAAGCAAGTAAAGCTGTTGTTTTACCTGTACCTGGAGGACCAGCAAAAAGAAGATGTGGAAGATTTCCCCTTTCAACAAAGCCTTTTAACCGCAAAACAATGTCTTCATGACCTTTGAGTTCGTTTAGATTTTTTGGTCTATATTTTTCAGTCCACATTATGTCGTAATTATCTGCCATTTTTCCACACTATCAACTAAAAGTTTTTTCTATTTAAATCTATTACCAGAAGTTTGGTAAAAAAGGTTATTTCTAAGAATCAGATTTGAAATATCAAGAAAAAAAGTGGTGTTGATATACTAAATACTAGAATAGCAATTGAAAAAGAAGCTGATAAAGATGACTAGTTGTAATAGTGTACAACAAGGAAAACATGCTGAAAAAAAGGTTATCAGTGAATATACCATACAAGGATTCAAAATTATTATTCATGAGGAAGATGGAACAGTCTACTATACAGCAAAACCATTGTTTGCCTTTCAAAAAGATCCATTATTATTTGCAGAATTGTCCGCTTTAGTCAATAAAAATAAGGACAGACTTGGAAAAGAGATTCTAAGATTCGATAATCTAGTTGATACAATTAAATCAGTGTGTATGTGGAAGGTTTTAGAAATAGATGGGCTTGAAATAGATCCTGAAGAATTTACAGAACTTTTTATTTACAGGTTAATCAAATTAGACAGATTAATTCCTGCTTTATTAGATCATTATGTAAATGAAATTTATATGGATCAAAAAGGATCTGCCTTGTACTTAGATCATCAGACCTTTGGAAGGTGTAACACTAAAGTAATCCTTGAGGAGGAGGAGTTGGAAGCACTAATAACTAGAATCAAGCTTGAACACCCAATTACTGTTTCGGCTAAGAAACCATCATTGAAAATTGAATTTCAAACACAAGGGTTTCATTCACGTATTTCAATGGACTTTCCCCCTCTTTCACCAAATGGACCCACCTTTAATATTAGAAAACTAAAAAGAAAACCACTCGAGTTATTAGATTTAATCAATCTCAATACTTTACCTACATCTTTAGGATCTTACTTAGTGGAGGCTGTAATCAACAGACAAAATATCACCATTATAGGCGAACCTAATGCGGGAAAAACAACCTTGGCAAATGCTATTGATTTATACACGCCTAAGCATTGGAGAAAAATAGCAATTGAGGATGCAATAGAATCAACTAACCAAGCATCAATGGGTTTTAAGCATCTATCTATTCAAGTAGATTCTTTTGAATCAAACAAAAGTAACCATACCAAGACAGCTGAAATCTTAAAATTGTTACACAGATCTCCAGATTGGATATATTTAGGAGAAATTCAATCTAGGGAACACACTCAAGCAATGTTTGAAGCTCTTAATGCTGGTTTGAAAGGAATACAAACAGCCCATTCAGATTCAGTTGAAAAAATCCTTAGAAGGTGGGAAAATCTTCACAAAATTGCTCGTTCAGACTTTCTTTCTTTGGATATTATCATAATAATGAGGAGGGAAATAACAAAAAGCACTTTCATTCGAAAGATAGTTGATGTCTATGAAGTAAATCCAAACAACGTTAGCAAAGAAAATGATTATGGTTTCTTAACTAAAGTATATGATGAAGATATGAATGAAAATCAAATGTTTCAAATAATAAAAAACAAATCAAGGTTAAGTAATAAAATTAATTCAATTCTAGAGAGAAATCATTTTTTCAGAAGCATGCAAGCAGAGAAATGGGAATTAAAGCTTGAAAATAATGACTCAAATAAAAGTGAGAAAGATTATTTATGAAAACAATAAATTATGGTAAATCCAGTTCCAAAGTTACTCAGTTCAGCATTTTTCCAAAGGCAATATTATATAGATTGGCTCTAGGAAAAGTTGAGAAACATTCCAAATTCTTTATTTCTGAGAAGGATTATAGGAACATAAGGTTAATTGGAAATTCATCTTTATTGTTTTTTGTAATTTCGTTTGTGCTTTTCCACTATGTTACTCTAATTAATGTTCCAATTGCTTTACTTATCAGCTCAATAGCGAGTATATCATTTCTTTTTGTGTTAAGTGATTATATTCGCACTAAAATACTAAACCGTCATCAAAAATTTGAGGAAACAGCTTTTCTAATAATTAATTCGTTGTCAATCAATATGGTTGCAACTCAATCCTTTCCACACTCTGTTGAGCTTCTACTAACTAAGGGAATCAAAGACAAATATTATACTAAATATTTTCAAGATATGCTTTACAATTTGAATCTAGGGGAAAATGAAGATGAGATAATTAATAATGGTGGAAAAATTTTCTTGAATAAACAGTATGAAACATCATTCCAAAACATAAAGAACGAAAATGCTTTCATTGAATCTGATCCAGAATTTATATTATATGTAAGAAAAGGAATCAAATTAATAGAAGATAATATAGTAATTTTTATCGCGGTTTCTTGTCTATTACCACTAGTGCTAAGTATGGTTCTATCATTCTTGTTACCATCAAACTCTCCTACAATATTCATTTTTCCTCTTCTCTATGCAGTCTTTGGAACCCTAATTCTTCGTTTCATGAACAATAAGAATATTGGTGATTGATATGATAAGATTAAATTGCACAGACTTTAACTTTCTCAACAATATTGCTTTAAAACTTGAAAATGGTGAAAATCTAGAAAGATCTTTTTTTCTATCAGAAAATGTACCAAAAGAAATTCTTACTAGATTGCAATTAGGAGAAAATTTACTAGAAATAATTTCTTCCATTGATTTCAGTTATCCTGCTTTAAAAAATCTCTTTTCCTCTGTTGACTACGCAGATGAAACGGAAATTCTTGAACGAGTGAAAACTACATCTAAATTAATTAGAATGCGTGAAGAGGTTCTTAAAGAAAAGGAATCATCTTTGAAAATTCATAGAAGAAGACTAAAAATTATACGTTATGTAACTATGTTTACTATTGCAATGATTGCGGGTTTTTCTCCTATATTCTCAAATCTATATAGTTTTATTAGCACAGGGGAATTTACTAGTTCTTTTTCTATTTGGTCAATATTATCTGTATCATTCCTTATCATAAATTTACTAAACAATTACTATCTACTTAAAATGGGTAATGAAGAAGGAATAAAGCTCAGGCTTGTTCCTGTGATTTTGTTGCATTCAGCAATAGTAGTAGGGGTCAGATTTTTCATACTAAATCTTATCCCTATTTAGAAAGAAGACTTCAATATCCTAGTTATTTCTGTAGATATTTCTTGAAATTATTCGAAACTAGAGGATAATCTTTCACTAATCTCTGTGATTATATCCTCATAATCATAGGAAAACATGAACTCCGCATGATCCCGAATTGTGAATTCAGCAACATTCGCAGATTGTGCAACCAACTTCTGGGTTAAAGCAGAAGAATGTTTTATCTTTCGTGATAGGAGTTTATCAGCCACATAAGCTGAGGCAGCAGAAAGAGGATAAGGTCTTCTTCCTCCACGATCAGGATAAGGGATTCTTTCAAGTATTTTTAAGCAAAGAAGTTGAAGTATTTTTTCATAAACATAAACATCTATTGAATATTTTTTCTCAATTCTTTCCTTTATTGCTTCAGAACGACAAATTAAAGAACAAATTCTAAAAACATAGTCTTCACTTCTCCTAATTCCACTTACAGAGGGCTTAATATTCAAATCTTGCATGAGACTTAGTAAATTTTTACCAAGAACTCTATGCCCTAGTTCTCTATAAGTTCCAACAATCTCTTTTAAGGTGAGAGGACAAATATGCCCACATTCACGAACACTTAGAAGTAAAGTCATTGCAGATAAAAGAACATGGTTTGTTATTTTCTTCTTATGTTCAGACTTATATTTATGATAAAGAAAGAGTGTTCGATCTCTTATCTTAGTAGGAACTTGAAGTCGTGAAAACACCTCATTTAAAATTTTAATCGTTCTAAAATCCGTTTCCTTCCCTTTTATAGCTCCTGGAATATGATAATAATTTTTGAACTTTCGAAATTTATACTGATTTGTTTCGTCTAATAGAGATCCATTAGCATCTCTAAACATGTACTCCTCAACTGAACCAATCGAAGAACCCAAAGAACTTACAACGGCTAGATTATTATTAATTGATGTATACTGTTGATTTCTTCGGGTTCCATCCCGAGACACTGTACCCAGTTGAAAGGAAGATGATTCAAGAACGGAATCATGTACAAGACCACATTTTTGGCACACGTTGAGGCCATTTTCTTGAATAATCCTAGAACCGCATTCATCACACAAGCAGCTTTCCATTTTACTCAGAAAAATAACCTTTCCGAAACTATTCAAAATTGTTAAGATTGAAATGAAGCTATGAACTATTTTATGTACAATTCAATGCTATGTTTGGTGTTTTTGTCTGACTTCAAAAGAAAGAAGGGGCAGAGGGTTGAAAGTATTCAGTCCTCAGGAAAAAAGCATTCTTGTGTGCTTAAACACCTTTTTACCCAAATGAAACTAATATAAGATATAAAAAAATAGACAAGAAGTGAGAATGAAATCTCCAAATACAAAAAGAGTATGTTTTAGGTTACTCAAACCCATTGAAAATTGTGCTGTTTTTAAAATATAGTTAGTATATAAGATTAGAATGAGACTCAAAAAAATAATTCCAGTAATATTTTTACTCTATATGCTAATATTTCTTAAATCTCCTTTAGTTGATAGTAATGATTCCACGTCTATTGTTGATATTAATGGCAATGAAATCATAGAAGATCTAAATGAAGAAGAGGGAAAGAAAGGAATTGAAATCACTGATAGTTCTGGGTTTCTAAGAAATAGTCAAGCTGTGCTAGATGAGGAAATATCGGCAAGCAATGAGGAAAATTCAATAGAGGATGCGTTAAATGGTTTCAGTCCAAATATAAGTTTGACGGGAAATTATGTAGGGGAATCCTTAGAAGGAAATTTTGAAGATGAAAACTCAAGTATTTTCTTACCTAGCAATGGACAATATTCACTAGAAGGAAATATTACTGATCTACAAGCTCAATACATCAATAATCCAGGGGCGGAGGATAGTCAAGAATTCTATTCAGAAGGTGCTATTAAAGCTGGAGTAGAAGTTGAAAGATTGCATTATTCCGGAAGCTGGGATGGGGAGTATGTATGGAAATTCTATTCTTACAATTCTGAATCCATAATGTATGCACTTAATCAAAAAGACATAAACTTATACAATACTAATACAAAAATATCTTATAATTATCTTCTAGCATCAAACTCAAGCTTACAGTATGTGTTAAATTCATCTTTAATTTTTGATTTTGTTTTTGATACTTGTCGTATTATGGTGATTCATTGGCACTACACAAATGTGGAACCACCATCAATTGGAGATAATACAACATCGCCATTCATAGTATATAGGTTATTACAGAACAGTAGCTGGGACAATCAATGGAACGATTATACGCTTTATATGAGTGATCTTTTTTCTGAAGAGAATCCTTTGATACCCACAATGCTAAAATCATTTGGAATTTATGTGATATCTCCTGAGGTTTCGGATTGTACAGTTCTATTTGATGATCTAAAACTCGAAACCTCATTAACACCTTCAGATATTGATCTAAGATTAAATGACATACAGATAAGTTCAGCAAACATGGGGGAAGGGAATTTTAATGCAGATATCTTATTTGAGGGGATAGCACCCTATGAATATAATTTAGGTTGGTATCACAATTCAAATTATAAAATAAGTGCTAATTTCACAGTAAGAGCGTCAGGTGTAGTATCCATACAGTATGAAAAACAAATCTCTTTGCAAAATGAAATATCTATTATACTTTCTATTTCAATTAGTAATCTTTCACTACTTGTAAACCCAGTCAATTTTTCGTATCCCAATAATTGGTTGCTGACAGGAAGTCTACAGGGTGCAGATATTTTGAGTGATGTCGATATAGGGGGAGGATATTGGAATCTTTCTTTAGCAAGAAAAGCTGGAATCTATGATATTAATTTTCAGTTTATTCTACCGAACCAAATAGAGTCTACAAGTATTGAAAATTTAACTATTTTCGAAACTCTAAATGCCACATTTATCTTTAGAGAAACACTTCAAAATAACTTAATTGAGCTTTTCTGGGTTGGTGCTGAAAATGGAAGTGCAATAGGTGAGTTAGTAAATGATGAATTAGAATTTACCTTTCCACCAGGGATCACATGTGGAAGTGTTGAGATAACGTTCCTTGTAATCGAAAACAATCTAATAGGGTATGAAAATGCCACTGTAACTCTAATGAGAGAAGCTTCGGAATTAATAGTTGAACAAGAAATTAATATTCCAAAATATGCGTTGAAAGAAATAAGTGTGTCTTATCTCAGCCTTAATCATTTAGTGGAAATTGAAAATGCTACCATTAATGGAATTTTGGATAATGAAGTTATTCCTAGTTTCATAATAGAAGGTCAATATGTTTTTAGAATTTCTTCTTTCTATCTGACAGAAAATAACTATACATTGGAGATTCATGCTGAGTCCTCTTCTCATGCAACAATCCGAAAATCCGTTAATGTTTTGATTTATGACAGTGAAATAAATATAGATTTCGAGTATGAAAATGCAGAGATTTCATCAGATTTTCTTTTGCACTTCAATGTAACTTCCGATAATTCACCGGTTGGTCTAGTACCAATCACAATTGAAATCAATGAATATGAAGCTCACACTGGAGTTACTGACGAATATGGGCTTTATACACATGTAATTTCTTTACCTCAAGATCTCCTTATTGTCAACATTAATTGTTCAATTTTCAAAGCTTATACACCAATTGTAATAAAGACATTTCAAATCGTGCTAGAAAATTTACTTATAACGGCTGAAAAAGGCTATGAAGATGTAATAATTACAGAAAATATTACGCTTACATATGATATTACTTATCCATCTACACATGATAGGTGGGTATATCACATTAATGATGATATGGTGCCACTTTTAGATGTTTATGTTGAAACAAATACCTTACAAATTCCTGTTCATGTGGATTCAGGTGCGCTCTATTGGCATATTCAAGCAGATTCTAGTATAGATGACCACAAATTGAAAATAACTACAATTGGTCCTAGTTTATTAGCTACGACAGAAGAGAACGATGATATAATCTCAATACACTTCATTATTAATTCTGAGGTTAGAAGCTATTCCGATGTTTCCATATTATATTATTTTAATGAAAGTTATTCTACTTCGAAATATGAGTGGAAGCTTATATCAAATGTTCAGGATGATGTAACTAGTTTGTATGAATTAAAGGTAAATGATATTTACGTTTATGCAACAAATTTGCAAATTACAAAGGGAAGTGCACTGATGCTTGATCTGGTGGGGACCAAGGTATCAAATACAAGGTCTATAACAAACGTAGTAGTACCATTAGTATCAAGTTCAGGGGTACTTCTTGGTGCAATCACTGCTGTAACTAAAATCTACAAGAAGAAAAAAGGAATGGTTCTAGAAATTTAAGCATTTAAGTTGTTTCTTCCTCTTTTCCTACACTAAATGCATGATAAAACAGTGCAAAAATGACAGCAATTATAATTACAATAATTATCACGGTTTTTATTATTGTGAAATCCATACTAACACGGTTGAAGTTGCATTTTGTTTATTAATAAGCTTTTCGACCAAATGCAAAAAAAGGTAAGGGGTTCTATTCAGTATAAATCTGCTTTACCATGTTTTTGGTTGTTTCTGCATATTTAACCTTCTCTATTGATTTAGCAATTAGTTCTAAGCTTTTAAGATAAAGATTTTGATTTACTTTGCCACTTATTATCAATTCTGAGTTAACAAAATTATTAGCTTTCAAAAAGGAATAAGGCGCTTTTTCTGATTCATTTTCCTCCACCATTCTTGCTGCAGTGTCAGCAGACAGTTCTAAAACAATTTCAGCCAATTTACCAGCGCATAGTACATTGATATTTCCTGTTCCATCATTAGCAACGAAAGTAAAAAGAATACGATTTAATGGTTTATCAGTATCTCCATGCACTGCACAGTTGTAAGTATCATTTTCCTTTTTCATTTTCTTTTTACATTCAGGACATAATGGATAAACAAATTGTTTCTCTATGAGTTTCACTACAGTTGCTTGAATAGAAACTTCATCTCCTTCTTCAATATCCTCTATATCTTTAATTTTTTCCAGGTCAATTTCAAGTGATGAAACCTCTAAGCTAGATACAAAGTCTTGAGTATTAGAAGGATTATTTAATGCTTTTTTTACAATTGAATTTTTACTGATTAACAATTCAGTTCCATAACCAGCGTCTTCTTTAACATCTGCATTATAAATTTCAACACTATCACCAATATTTAAATCAGAAATCTTAGTTATATTTTCACGCCAACAAGTAATGCGAATGGTACCTGATTGATCTTCAACTCTTAAGTTTCTTAGTTGAATGATTTCATCTTCTTTGGTTTTTATATCTTGAATTGGACTTAAATCACTTACAATACCTTGTATGTGTGCTTCCTTCATTTCGTCAGTGACATCTTTAATGCTTGTAAAATCTAATAGATATTGGCTAATTGAATTGGAATCTATGCTCTCGACATCTACTCGTGTTTGATTTCCGCAATGAATCTCAATATCTGAATATCTTCCTTTTCTTGTAAAACCATTAATTACAGAAATGATTTTGTTTATGTCATTTTCATTTACTAGTTGAGTCTTATCATCCCATAAAACAACACGAATAATCCCTGTGCTGTCAGAAATTTTGATGTCTCTTACTTTACCTTTAGATCCATTTTCTCTGGAAAATTCATGTAAGGGATTTACATTAATTATCAAGCCTTTTGTTGATATAAGAGAACTTAATTCAGTAATCTGATTTATTGGTAATAATTGAGCAGCAATATCTGTTCCTGAGCCAATAAAGCCTTTTTTCACAATTATGTCAGCCAAATTGTCCCTCTTAACAATATTTGTATATTTGCTTGAATGCAATTCTAGGTGTCCCTTTAATCCTACTTTTGAAGCTAATCTCACAACTTCAATAATGTCCCCTAAACCGATATCTTGAACTTCATCAGCTTTTTCATTCCAGAAATTAACATAAATCTCTCCGGTTTCATCACCAAGGACTAAACCTTGTTTATTACCTTTTGAACCATCAGACCTTTCAAATTCAAGGATGTCATCTTTTTGAGTTACCTTACCAATTAAGGAAAGATCAATCTCATTTCCTCTAATATTCTTAATTTTAGAAAATTCAGATTCAAATGCAGGTAATTCAGAATCATCAATACCTGAGGGTCTAATTTGAATTTGGCTTCTTATTCCTAAGTGTACCTCTACAGATTCATCCCGTCCGGCTTTTGTATAGCCATTTAAAATTCTTATTGGATCGCCTATTTTGCAGTTAGTGTCTTGTAACTCAACTACTTTCTGATCCCAAAACACAACGCGAATTTTACCTGTTTTATCCTCAATGAGAACCGATTGCAAAACTCCATCGGTGCCATCTTTTTTCTTAAAATTATGTTGGTTGTAAATTCTATAAATACGACCAATTAGATTGACATTTTTTAATTCCAGAACTAATTGATTGATACTTAAAGTGGTTTGTACCTGAATTGGAGGTTCTGAAGATAGGTCAACACCCATTTCCCTTGCTACAATATGAACAGCCCCAAGCTGTGTCACAAACTCCCCTAGTTCTTCCATCTTATCATTGATAAGTTGATGAATTTCTTCTTTTCCCATACTTGTTTCAGTTGAAATTATATCAACTATTTCCTTTAATGAGCGTTGACTTGACATGTAAGAAACTCCCTTATTTAATTTGTATAAATCTTTTGATTGGATTGTGATATTAAATTCACTGCCTTTTTTCCTACAACTAGGAAAATCTCTGAGTGATTCTTAAGTTTTGAATTAATGAAGGCAAAATCACTAGCAAAAATAGACATGAAAGAGAACCACTTACTATTGGTTTCCATGTTTTGAACTTCATATGATTTAATAAACGGTACTTTGTTGTAAAACTCAAGAAGTTCTCTCGGGGATATAATTACTAGAGCCATCAATTCATCATTTTCCACAATAATTTGAGGTAGGATCAATCCTCTATCCTTAAGTTTAGATTTAATTCTAAATAATGTTCTAATGGAAACGTTGTTTTCTTCTGCTATCTTTTTAATATTTGGTCTTCTAAAGTCCGTTTCACAGTTCTTCATGAGCTGCAGGACGTGGTTTTTACTTGATGTAGGAACATAAAAATCATCTAAATCTTTCTCTCGATTCAAGTTTTTCGAAGTTTTCTTAGATTTATTTACAGAAATCCAATCCTGAAATGAAAGACCACGGTTCAATATTTCTGTGCTACAAACTATTTTTTTGTTTATAACTTGATAAATGTAAGGCTGTTTAATCTCTTGAGAAGATAAACCATGGAAGAGTTTGAAATCTGGAAACAAAGTTATTTTATCTAAGAATTTAAGCTCATTGCTCGAATTTTCAATTTCAGTGAAACCAAAGAATTCATAAGCATCTATTGGAGAATAATCGGCAAAACAACCAAGAAAAACACCTCTTGATTTCAATGAATTAATTATATTGCTTATTTTTTTCTCTGAAATATTTAGCTCGTTTGCTAAATCCTTATTGAGAATATTGGGGTTTTTATCAAGTTTTTCTATTACTTTCCTTTCCACAAAATCCAGTTTTACTTTCCTCTTATTTGTCACTAGATTTGTCTCAAAAAATTGAACAACCTCACTTAAATTCATTCTTCTCGAATAAATGTAATCATGAAAGTTTTTCATTTCAATCCAAAAATCTTTATAATTAGTAAACTTCCAGAATTCATTCATTTGCACGTTTTTTTCATTATAACAATATCTTAGAAAAATATTAGTAAGTTTATCTCTTAAATTCTGATTAAATCTAGGAAAGCTATCTCTAAAAAGATTCTTAGCCATAGTTTGGGAATATTCATTAATCTCAAATCTAAAGTCAGCTATATCTATTTCACCATTAAATAATGATTTTAATAATCTAAGAGCTTCCGTACTAGTATCATATGCTCTATGAACATTCATCATAAAAATAAAGAAATTTGAATATTTATACACCACTTTTTGTAAAAGAAAAAAAAATCGAAAAGTATGAGGAGAACTTGATAATCACTTAATTGTAACAGTGATTTTTCTTTTATTTCTATATTTGAAAACAAGAATTGAAATACCAAAAATTACAGCAGAGAGAGCAAAAACAAGTAAAGCATAGTTCTCAAAAACCCATATTGCAGGAGGATCTCTTTCTAGATGAGGGGTATATTCCAAGAGCCAGAGAATGAGATTATTCCATAGCTCGAGATTCTGATTCTGTTCAATCCAAGTTGAATTTTCTACAATCTCTAAGTCACTGAACATTATTGTTGAACCCAACATGACTAATCTGGTATCTTTAGTTTTTTTTGCAAAAAGCCAAGTAAGGAAACCATTGGTTGGATCTCTAAATATATCATATTCTTCGTTAATTGCGTATGATGTAATGGGTGTTTTTCCAACTTGAACTATTTTTTCCGATGAGTCATCCTCCAGTCTTTCATTTCCTAATGAAATAGAGTCTGAATAAATCGTGACATTGTCAATTTTTGTTTCCTGCCAGAAGAAATCTATGTTTTCATTGAAAATTATCTTTGTTGAATTAAACTCATTAAATGTTACATGTGTTGCATTTCCATATGTACTATTAAAATCATCTACAATTACTCTAGAAAGTGACTGGTTTGCTCCAAACATGAATCTTGCAGATGTTAACCAATTGTCTCTCTCATTTAGAAGTTCATTCATTGTGGTAGGATGACCTGTAATATTATCTTGTTGAGTCAATGGATTGCAAAGTAAAAATAAAGATCCACCAAGTTCTACGTAATCAAGGATTGCATCTTTCTCTGTTTGATCTAAGCTATCATCCTCTCCAAGTCCAGGGTTTGTAAAAATAAGCAAATCTACACCTTGAAGGTTTGTAGAATTAAACCTTGTTTCAGTCTGGAATATAAGTTCAATTACTAGCTTAGTGTCCGGATCTTCAATTGTAATATTAGTAAGGGAGCTTAAAGCAGCATCCATAAAAGTCCTATTGAAAACTTGTCCATGTGATTCATCAAAAAGAATTACATAATTCAGTGTCTGTTGACCAGAGATATCATATACATAGGGTACATTTGCTACAGTTACCAAGCAGAGCAATAAGAATACTAAAGTGCGATTTTTCATATTATCCCTTATTAAGTAATTTGTTAGGAAATTAAAGAAAGTATATTTAGACTTTTCGCCCTTTGTGGATTTTTATTCTTAATTTCGAAAATAGTGGATTTGATGAAAGGGATGGGAAATTTAAGGGGTTTTTCTTACAATATAACATTGAATCAGAATCTTTAAAAATTATAGAAAAAGGATTTTATTGAATTTGCCTCGATAGCTCAGCTGGTAGAGCGTTACCTTGGTAAGGTAAAGGTCAGGGGTTCAAACCCCCTTCGGGGCTCCATAGACTGTTTTGTACCCATATATTCGTATTGAAAGAATTATTAAGCTCAATTATCTAGATATCATGAGTTAAATGAAAGATTTCCTTAAAGATGAAAACGCCATAATTGAAGAAATTAAGAAGTTTATACGACAAAAAATTGAAATTTCAAAAACAAAAGGGGCAGTAATTGGTCTCAGTGGTGGAATTGATTCTGCAGTTGTTACACATTTAACAGCTCTTGCTATTGGTAAAGAAAAAATATCACTTATTCATTTACCTGAAAACGAGCTTGATCCAATCCATACTCAAGATGCCCAATTAACAGCTAGTCAATTAGATATTCCTCTCCAAATCATCGATATTTCACCTTTGATAAGAGAAATGATAACAGCACATTCAGAATTGAAAAAGAATCATTTAGCTAAAGGAAATTTAAAAGCTCGATTAAGAGGAGTTAACCTTTACACAATATCTAATCTCGAAAATAAACTAGTAATAGGAACGTCAAATAAATCCGAAATTTCAATAGGCTATGGAACTAAATTCGGCGATTTAGCTGCAGATATATGGCCTATAGGAGACATTTACAAAACAGAATTGTATAGAATAGCTGAAAAACTCAATGTGAATCCAAAAATCATAACAAAACCTCCAACTGCAGGACTTTGGGCTAAACAAACAGATGAGGAAGAAATAGGGATTTCCTATAAAAAGCTAGATCTATTACTTCTTGGTTTAGAAAATGGATTGAGCGAGAAGGAGTTAATTAAAACAATTGAATTAAAGAAGAATCAAGTAGATAGAATAAAGAAATTAATAAAAAATAACAAACACAAAAGGATGATGCCTGGAATGCCAAAGATTCAAAGGTAGCAACAGAAAAATCTTTGCTTGATTTTCGTGGAGTATTTAACTCAAACTATGTTTTAATATTTGAAAAGAAATGGTAGTAGAAATTGGTGAAGGAACCCTTCAATATATTCTCGATTTGGTTCTATTGATTCTTCTTTATGCCTCTAAAACAGGAATTTGGATTGGTTTAATGATTACAACTGAAAGAACAAGTAAGGGATTAATTCAAAAGAATCTAGGTTATAACTTAAACAAAATTGGAAAAGGTATCGGAATTATAATTTTCTCCTTGATAATTTACCTACTACTGATTTAGATAAGAAAATTATCTTCTTTTCAAAGCTTTAATATATAATAAAACTGAATAAGTTAATATTCTCTAATATCAGTGATAGATTTGGCGTTTCAAGATTTACTGGAATACGGAACAATTCCTCAAGGTATAACTCATTTAGCGGGTCCTCCAAATTCAGGAAAAACAACACTACTTTATCAGACATGTAGAGGTCTAAAAGGGAAGAAAGCGCTATTTTTTGATTGTGAGATAAATTTTAGTGCTCAAAGATTAATGGAAGTTAATCTAAATTACAAGGTAGAACTAAAAAATATCACCGTTGTTAGCTTATTTGATAAGAGTCAACAAATCAAAACATTGATGAAAGTTCATAATTTTATTTCAAACACAGATTATGCATTCATAGCCATTAATGGGATAACGAATCATTTTAGATTTAGAAGCTCAAATATCAATGAAATGAGCATTTATAAGCTACTAACATTGCAAATGGCATACCTAAACATGATTAGCAAAGAATACCAGATTCCTGTTTTAATAACAAATCAAGTTACTGCTTTCAGAGAAAAGGATAAGAAAATTATTAGACCTGTAGCAAATTCAGCCATAATGAATTATTCAGACAGAGAAATCAAATTAAAACATGTTAATAAAAAACTGTGGAAAGCACAGCAAGAAAAAGAGGAAATTTTTTATAAAATAACTAATGATGGTCTTGAAACCATCAAAAGTAGGTATTAACCTACTCATAATTTAGCTCTAAAAATCAATAATACAGCAATGTACCATACAACTACTAGGATTGTTCCAATCAACTCAACTTTTTGAGCAGTTCCAACATCAAAAGCAAATTTTGTTGCATGATCAAGCAAATATAGACTTGCTGCTGCGAAAACCAATATAAATCCTATAACTAATCCTTCAATTAGATATTGTGTATGTATTGACTGTGCAATGAATTGAGGGCTATTCATAAATTGACCTATACTTATCAGATTTTCCTGATTTACAACCATATATGCCCCCCCTCCAAAGATATAGAATACAATCCCATATATGAGAACGTAAATTAAACTTCTGGGAATTCGTTTTGGCATACGAATTGATATTTGATGCAGATTGAAATTAGGTCTGCGAATTCCAGGTAGTAACCACGGTAATCTTCTAGCCATTCTTATCTGAAGTTCGGGTTACAACATACTATTTTAAAGATTTCGACAGATAAGATTAAAGAAATTTCTTAATTTTCTCTAACCATATCAATTATCCCTTGAAGATTATCTTTTTCTCCAAAGGATAAATAACTAAACTACCTGGATTTTTATTAACATAACTTACAAGAAAAGGTTCAATATTAGTTGAAGGTACTTCTAGTTCAGAGGAGATTTCATCAAAAGATAATTCTTTTTCACTATCCAATTTATCCTCTAGAAACTCATTAACAATATTTTCAAAGGTTTCTGAGCTTAAAAACACCAAATTATGTCTTAATACACCCTTTAGTGTTTCATTTTCAATCATATTAGCAATAATCTGAGCAAGAGTGTCCACTTCTATCCCAAATCTTTTCTCAAATTTTTGAATCTCATATTCTGGAACATTTGCTAAGGAAGAATCTATAGCATTTTGAAGATAAGTAATTGTGAAATATTTCTTATCACCAATAATTCCCTTTTCTAGATGATTCAACAATGGAAGTAAGGTTTTTTCTGTTACAGTCCAACGATTCTTGATTAAGGATATTTCTACCATCCCTTGTTTCTTAAGTGAATTTCTGATTTCCGATAATTCCTCATCTAAAATGGAAAAGAAGTGAGATTTCTCCGGAAGAAAAACACCTGTCATTTTTCTGTTTGAAAGTAAGTCGCTAATCGTTACATAGCGTTTTTCCAAAGAAAGGTTTGATTGAATCTTTCTTATATTAATGAAATTGGTTGTTTTTAACTCCTCTAATATTGTTCTAGTGAATTTTTTTTCCTCAGAAGCAAATAGATCTTTTATCTTTTGTAAAAATGAATTCATTATATTCAAGAATGATAATTTCGTTTCTTTTCTAAAATGTTACTCTTTGTGTTCATTCTCATATTGAACTAATTAAAGCTTAGAGCGATTGACATGATAATTTGCTCCCAAATAGAAATTGTGGAGTTTATTTAGGTTGTTAGTGTATAACTATAGATGTCTATGATAAACCACGAAAGAATATCTTCGGGGATAGAAGGTCTTGATGTTCTAATGAATGGCGGAATAATCAAGAATTCTATAAATTCCATAGTAGGTAGTAGTGGAACAGGAAAAACTACTTTTGCTTTAGCTTACTTATATCAAGGACTTTTAAAAGGAGATCATACTCTTTATTTGTCCTTTGAAGAAACCCCCTCAAAACTGATTGGGGAAGCCGAATCTTTGGGAATTAACATTCGTGAAATGACAAATGATGCTGAAGACTTAATTCATTTAGTTGAAAGTGAGAAGATTGTTGAGTTTATGACAAATATACTCCCTGCCCTAGCTCAAAAATTGAAACATCGAAATGTTAAACACACAAGAATTATTGTGGATCCACTCACACCTATATTGTGGGAATTTCCTTCAGAAAAAGAGCAAAGAAAAGTTCTAACTAAGATCTATCACCATTTGAGCTCTCTAGGTACGGTATTGCAAACTGTTGAAGAACCAAACGCTTTTGGTCAAACAGATATTGGTGCCAAAGAAACAAGAGTACCAATTTACTTATCTGATAGTGTCATTCACATACAAAATCTAGGTTTGGGGGGAAAATACAGCAGAACTTGTAAGGTTGTTAAATCTCGAAAAACACCCCATCACGAAGGAATCTATCCTCTTAATTTTGTTAATGGACCAGGCCTAGTTATAGATACTAGTTCAATTCAGAATGTTACATTTAATCCAGTTGTTAACGACATAAGATACCAAGAGCTAATGAAAAGAGTGAAAGAACTTTCTAAAGATAAAGATCCAAAGAAAAGAGTGATTGCTCAAATTGCAAAGAACCTTCTTGGCGAAAGAGAGAATAGGGATAGTTCTCAGAATATGGAACTTGTTGAAGTATTAACAGATAAGCAGATATTACAAGAGGTAAGAAAATGAATTTTAACCAAGGAATTGGTTCTGAATTAATGGATTTAAATCACTTAGATGAAGTAGAAGCTGCAATACTCTTCCGAATTGATGGGGATGTTGTTGATTCATCATTTAAGGAAGAATATTCTCACAATTTATTAAGAACAATTCAGTGGTGCAAAGCAAATGTTGACAAAGTTTCTTTAGAAATGAAATCAAACAATCTCAATAAAGTAACTTACGAATTAAGTGAATTCTGTGTAATCTTTTATGTTGTAAATAGCATACTGATCCTAACAACTATTGCAAGCAAAAATGCTAATCTTAGTTTGTTATCTATAGAATCCAAGAGAAAAGCTCTCTTAATCTCTAATTATTTGTGAGGGGTTTCTTTATGCAGATAGCAACAAGAACAACTAGCCACAGATCTATCAATATAACTACAAAACATATCATCAAAGATGTTATTGGTGATATTAACGGCACACCTGACTTTCTGCTTATTGCGTATACTCCAAATTATCGTGAAAAAAGACAATATGAGCAAGCTATATCAAAAATTTGTGAAGAAAGCGGAACACAGAATGTAATCGGAGGAACATTTCCAGCTGTCGCTACATCGGATGACATACCAACTACTCAAGGTTGTTCTGCAATGGCTTTCAAATCATCAGAATTGAATATCCATTCTTCAGTTTCCTATTCAAATATTAGAATAAACCCCGAAAAAGGAGTAGATAAACTAATTCAACTCTTTAAAGATGATCAAAATAGGTTCAAGACAGGATTCTTCCTCACACCTGGTCCGTTCTTTCCACCTGATGCTTTCAAAGATATGAAAATATTGGATAGTATCTTCGCACATAAATTTAGAGGAATGTTCAATATGATTGGAAAACTCATTAATCGAAATATGGGGAAAAATGGTTATGGTGTAACATCGTTTGCATACAAAATGCTGATGAAATTACTGAAAAATAATGTAGAAAATACCCTAGGAGGAGCCACTATTGATTTAGACATGCTCTCTTGTTATCAATTTCAAGGAGAAAATGTTTTTCAAAATGCAATGGTTGGAACTGTTTTTTCTTCTGATACCCTGAACTTTGAACATAATTGGACATTTGATAAATCACAGAAGACTAAAAGCTTTGAGTTATCAAAGGGACTCAAAAGCAGCAGTTATATTCATGAGATAAATGAAAGACCCGCCCATGAAGAATTTCTTGAACTGTTGGGTATGTCCAAAGAGCTTTATGAAGAAGCCTTCAAAAACATGGCTTATGCTTCATTGTTGTATCTTTCTACATTGAAATCAAAAGATCAAGGGAATTTACCATTTGTATCCGTATGTCATCCAACTTTGAAAGGAATAATTTCAACAATTCCAGAGGAAATTTTAGATGAGAGCGAAAAAATTGCGGAGTTTTTCACACAATCTGGTTTAGGGGTGCAAAAATCTGCTTATGAATGTGCTAATACAGCAGCACAGAAAATTGATCATCCTGTTTTTGGCCTTTTTATTAACTGCAGCAATAGATTGCTCATTGCTGGTGATAAAATTGAAGAAGAAAACAAGATGGTCAAAGAAGCAATAGGAACAGATGTACCTTTTATGACACTATATTCGGGGGGAGAATTTTCCATAATTAAAAACAAGCCAATCTACTCTTCGGTTTCTGTACATGGGTTGGTTGCAGGATATAATAATTCACCACAAAAAAATGTGGTGCTTTAAATATTTTTTTTGGATATGATTATGATGAATACAACACTCCCTCAAAACTCAAAACATGACAATATATTGAAAATTGCCGTATTGGGATTAGGTTCAGTGGGAAAAACTACAATATCTAAGAGCTATTCAGGGGAACTTGATGACCCAAACCAAATTTCAATGACAAAAGGTGTAGACATTACAGTGAAAAGAATAGTTTACCAAGGTCGTACAGTAACTCTACAGATTTGGGATTTTGCTGGGCAAAAACAATTTCGATTCATGATTGATGTTTTCCTACGTGGAGTTAAAGGTGTAATGTATGTTTATGATATTACTGATATAGAAACCCTAGCCTATTTGAATGAATTTGTTGATCTAACCCGTAATTACTTAGCTAATCACTTCTATCCTAAAATTCCAGAAGTTTTAGTTGGAAACAAGCTTGACTTAGAAGATTCGGAAGTATCTATAGAAGATATCCACGATTTCATGAAGAATTATAATATCAAAAAGCATTTTCTTGTGAGTGGCCTTTTATCAGGCAATGTTTCAGAACCATTTGAGTATATTGTCGACCAGATAATAAACAAGGAACAAAATCTAGCTGATGAGCTAGTATCAAAATATCAGAGCTTCTAGTCAAATAGAAAGATAGGTAATCAGATGAGAAATATTGACAAATTTATTCACAAAACAGTCAGTTGTGACCATTGTGGAAAAATGCTAGAATGTAAAATTGAAAGAAAGCAATTGGAAAATTTAAGAGATAGTCAGTTGTTTAACTTTGTTTTAATGCACGCAGATGATCATACATTAATCGTTTCGATTGACGGAAGAGGTGAAATTAGAAGATCAAGGGTAGCCTCACTTAGCTCAAGTGCCGTTCAAGAAACTGAATTTTCTGATCTGGAAATTTACCACGCATTAGAAAAATGCGAAAATATTATCGATGCATTTAATGTTTTTTTAAAAAATAAATAAAAAGATATTGAAAAAGAAAATAAAAAGATATTGAAAAAGAAAATAAGAAGGAAATAGAAAATTCTAACCGAATAGAGCGCTTAGGCCTAAATCGGCATCTTCTTCTGGTTCTTCTTCTTTTTCTTCTTTAGCTTCTGCGGGTGCTGCTTTATCACTTGCAGCTCCAGAAGATGCTGCAGCTGGTGCAGCAGCCATAACAGTAGCTTTCAAAGCTTCTTCAATATTAACGTCTTTCAAGGCTGCTACTAAAGCTTTAATTCGAGATTCATCTATTTTTGCTCCAGCGGCTTCAAGTATTCCTTTTACCTTTGTTTGAGTAATATTTTCACCTAATTCATGAAGTATTAATGCTGCATATACATATTCCATATTTTTCACCTATCCAAATAACGATTCTAACCCTAGATCTTCCTCGGGTTCTTCCTCGGGTTCTTTCTCAGATTCTTCCTCGGGTTCTTTTGCTACAAAAGTTTCAGTCTGTTGAACTTTTGGAGTTTCAGAAAGTTTAGCCTGAGCTTTGTCTGATAAAGCTCTTGAATCTTTTTCTGCTACAGAAGCTGCGACAGAAAGAGATCCTCGAACTGCTTTTGTGAGAATTAATGCCAGAGATTTCTTAGTTATAAATCCAGCATTAACTGAAACATTGAGAGCTAATTGATGAGCATTTGAAAGTATCAACAACAAACTTTGTTTTGTTATAAATCCAGCATTAACCGCTAGATTCAAAGCAGAATTGTAAGCCCATTGAACATTTACTCTATATTGCTCATAATCAAGTAACAAAGCATCCCCAGGAATGATTTCCCCGTCTTCAAAAGCAACAACAAAACTTAAACCAGTTTGAAAGGGATTTATATCTAATCTTCTTAAAAGAAGAGCAACAGTTCTATTTACACGGTCACCTTCTTCAGTTACAATCGCTTCCTCTGCGATACGTATTTGTCCCCCTTCAATCCTTGTTTTGAGTCCTAATGACTGTAATTCAGCAATGACAGGTCCAGGAGGGATTCCTGTATTCATTGGTCTAATTATGATATCATTAGGTGCATATTGTCCAGCTTTTGCTGGTGCGGGTACTTTATTCTCATCCATGAAAGTAGCTAATTTGTAGGGATTTGTTTCACTTAGCAAGAATGCGCAGGAACCAACAACGTATTCTAATAGTTTTTCAATACCTGGAACCTTTTTCTTCAAATCAGAAATAGCGATTCTCATTAAGCTATTTCTAGCCATAACAATTTTAGCATCCTTTCGTAAATCTTTTCTCATTCTTTGAACAACGCTTGCATTGATATTATCAATCCTAACGAGTCCAATAATGGGATGGGATGTGAGATCGTTCTTCAGTTTCTCAACTATTTGTTTTTTCTTTTCAGAAACTTTTACGGTTGACATTTTGCCACCTACTTAACCTTTATTGCAGGACCCATTGTAGATTTAATGTAAATCGTACGTATGTTATTTTCCCCTTTTTCGAGTCTGTTTTCAATGTTTCTTACTACAGTCAATGCATTCTCAACTATAGAATCATTTTCCATAGCTATAGTAGCAATCCTAGCATGAATTACGGGGGATTGTCTCAGACGGATTTGTATTGTTGTTTGAAAGTCATTGATGAGTGGTTTGATTGGTGCAGTTGGGGGTAAAGGTCTAGGCATTTTACCGCGAGGACCAAGGAACTTTCCCAAACTTCTACCAATGGTTGGCATCAATGAAGCTGTTGCGATAAAGAAATCATATTGTTGGGCTAATTTCTTTGCTATCTTAGGTTCTCTACTAATGTTGTCCAATTCATCTTTATTGATGATTCTAGCTGCTCCTGCTGATTCAGCGTCTACTAGATGCGATCCTTCTCCAAGCACACAAATCTTAACATCTTTCTCTAGAGGGTGAGGAAGTCTAACGTCCATCTGAAACCTCTTTGAAGGATCCTGAAGATTAATATCTTTGAAATTGATTGCTATATCAACTGATTCAACAAACTTACGAGCAGGTGAATCTTTTTTCATTTTTTCAATTGCAATTTTAAGTTCTTGTTCTACCATAAGTATCAGCCTCTACCACTTCCGTTAAGCCCATTGACAACGGTCAGCGTGGTCAGAACTTAAGAGAAGAAAAGAATGTCTGCTTTTAAATCTTATCAAATGCGAGAGTATGATTAAGGATTTGTTGTCTCTTTAATCCCAAAAGAGAATCTTGTGAGAATGCTATAAGCTTCATTTGGAGTCAGGATATTCTCTGAAATAAAGTCCACAACCAAAGTTTTTACTGTACAAAAGACTAGATTTTCATCGAACTCAAGGTTTCTCTTCGTAGATATTGCGGAAATCAAGGAATGAAGTCCTCCCACATCAGTAAGCAAAATAGAAATCTCCTCAGTGGAACATTCATTGAGTATAGTGGATTTCACAACTTTTGCACCCATGTTATACTTTAAGCAGTTTTTCTCGCTATCCTCTTGAAAACACAATTGTTCGCATATCAGATTTTCAGGCAATAGTCCAGCGGAGGAAATGAAATCTAAAGTATCTTTTTCTATAATCATTTTCTTGTTAGAATCAATTTTCGATACGTCTTTTGATATGAAACTATTCAATTTGTTTTGCGATAGATCATGTTTTTTGCTTGCTAATTTCTTGCCTCTTCCAATAGCATTTGCGTTGCTCTGTTGAAAAATTGAAGTTCTCATATCTATGAAGCTTTTAAACAACAAAGGAAAAACGCTTCTACCATATTTTTTTAACATTTTTGACTGGTATTCTGCAAAACTAATGGGATCTGTTATTAAGTCTAGTGTTTGAATCTTTACAGCAGAATCTGAACCTTCGAAGAACAAGAAACAATGTCGTGAAGGTAAGCTCTGGATGTTAGATATTTCATCTTCTTCCAAATTTAGAGCCTTAGCAATAATATCTGTTTTTTCACTTGATCTAAATACAAACTTAGTAGCAGAATTACCATGAACAATTTTGCTTACACTATCCCACATCTGAAATATTGTGATGTGTCCTATACCTAGGCTTCTTCCTAATAAAAAATTATTTTCAGCAGTAATTAAAGATGCAGAACTTTCAGAATGATAGAAATTAGGGATTATATTGATTGCTTCTTCTAGAACTACTAAATATCTCAAATTGCGTGTCATTTCTTTTGCAGATGCTTGTCTATAGAGCATTTTGAGTATTAAATTACACACTAAAAAAATATCTGAAGGTCTTGCCGCCCTTCTTTGAAATTGGCTTAAATCAAGAATAATACTCTTACCTTTGTCTAGAAGTGAAAGATCCAAAGTAGTTCTCATAGCCCCTAGAATCTCAAAATTAATCGGATTGAAAATGAAATTCAATCTGTTCAAAACAGCATCTATTGTCTGCTGTAAATAGGTAATGTTGGAATGAGCTTGTAATTCGCGTGAAACCTTGAAAATATTCTCCACAAAGACTTGTAAATTCCTCTTTGGGGAGTTGTGAGTCAATATAAGAGCACTCTCAAACAGATTCTTCATTGCAGGTGTAAACTCTTGATTTGAAGAAACCAACATTTCTTCAATAATTAGTAAAGTATTATGTAAATCATCAGAATCAGTGGTTTCAAAAATATTCAAACATAATGGATGAGGTTTTCCAATTGTGTATATCTCAACATTTGGGTGGTCAGTGAATGTTCTCGCATATTCACCCTTAATATCGAAAACCAATGTACTGACCTTATTTTCCAGTAGTTGTCCAATAACAGAAGTGATTAAGTAAGATTTTCCTCTACCAATTTGCCCTGCAACTTCAAGATTAAGCAAGAAATCTTTTAAGCTAAGGGAAATCTCTTCTCCCATATCACTGTCACCTACCATTTTACCAACAAGGATTTGTTCATCTTCACCCCTTAGAAAAGAAGCGCTAAAACCATCTTTCTTAGCACTAACGGGTAAAGATCCACCCCTATAAGCCATAGGAACATGCACTAAGGAAGCGACATCATCAATTAATACAGATTCTTTCTTACGAATTGGGGAGAAAACTAGACTGAGAAAATCCCTGTTAGGTGTTATAATTTTTCTTTTCTTTTTGGACAAACCAGACGCATTTAAAATAAATGACTCTGTAGCATTGTCTTCAGATAGAAGAAGAAGATCAAAAACAATCTTCTTGGATTCTCTCCTTTTCTTATCTGTCTTAATGATAAAACAAGTATCCTTTATATCATTCTTAACAAAAATGTTATACATTTGATCAGTCATATTAAATTGAGTAATCAACTCAGAAGAAGATTCAATTTTACTCTTGGCTTTCATTTGATTCAGAGCTTGAACAAGATCTTTAGTCTGGTCACCTTTCAAAATTTTGATTCTGCAATCATAGTGACTCTCAATAGAATTAGAAATGAAGATAATATCTCGATTTAATCGCTGATTAGTTCTACTCTTTAGCCAACCTCTAGAAATAACTGGAAAGAATATGCTTACTCCCTTAGCATGTTTATAAATTGCTAACATTCTATCTTTTGTTCTTAATGAAAGACAATTAATGAAGGCTTCATGAATCTTGTTAGAATAGCTACTGTGACTGAATTTATTGTTGCCGTTTCCTGTTGAGGAAGAAACCATTACTACACCAATCTTTCTAAAAAAGAAGGGTAGAAACAATTTTTTTTGAGTGTAGAATTCTGTATCTTCAATGTTGTAGAAAGGTAATAATCTAACTACAATAAAAACTAAAAATATAACTGAAATTGAGGAAATGAAGGCTAAATTAGTAAAGAGAGTAACAAAGAGACCTTTCAAGAAAAGAGCAGTTTTTTCACTGAAAGCGGCTATAGAAACGAAAAAATCAGATGGAAACAATTTCAGTAATTCTGGAAAGAGAAATATAAAAGAAACAAAACCAATAGCAATTACACAGATCCAGGGAAGAATCACTCTAATAATCCTTCTAGTATTAGTTTGTTTTTGTTTATTAGAATTATAACGAAACTGAGATTTCTTCTTTTTAGCCATAGTATATCCCTTCTGAGAAATTCAAAGTACAGGAAATAATCAAAAGAGATACCATCTTAGGATATAAAAATACCAAAAAAAAAGTGCAAATAGCTCAGTTTCATAATTGTGATGTCACAAAATTTTCTAGCCCACTATATACCTTCTTACGAGTATTATATTGAGAGTTAATCTGCATTCAGCAGAAAAGCTACTATCCGATGAGTATGAGTATGATGAAGAACCAAACATATGATCCAACAGAAGACGACGACATAATTCCTCCCATGTATTATCCTTAAGAGGGATTAATTCCATTTTTTTTTACTTTTCTTAATTTAATTTAGTCTTATTTCTTTTTCAAATCAGTCTAAATTGAATCTAGAACCATTCTCTTCGATTCTTCATTGAAAATATCCATAAAGGCTGTATGTCGGAATTTATCGGTGAAGCTACTTATTGTCTTTTTTGAGGCTACAAGTTTTTGGTAGAAGTTTATTTCTTCTGCAATTTTATTGAAATTTTTATTTCTACACATTTCCTCTAATTTACTTAGCTCTACTGCGATTGTTATATCAGAAGGATCATTAATATATTTTGAAAGTAAACTGAAAATGTCTTTCCAAATAGATAAAATGGGTTCTTTACTTCCGGCAGTTTCTTTCGTGAAGTTCCTCAAAATTTCGTTAAATTTCTTATAATTGCCTTTTGAAAGGAAAATTTTTGCCAACAATATATCAAGATAATGTGGATCGTGTACATAATCGCGTAAGGAAGAAATCTTGTCTTCTATAACTATTTCACTAGTGGCGTAAGAGTCATGGGTTATAAGAAGTTGATGAAGAACTAGATAAACATCATCCTTAGATTCGTGTATTTCATCATCTAGGAGCTCACTTAATTGCTGATTATCTGTAGTTTCATTAAGGAGAAGTTTTTGAGAGATTCTTTTTTTGGATAATGTTCTTTTGGTATAATTATAGAGTTTTTTCAAAGAATTATCTTGTATATTATCAATATCTAAATCTAGTTGGACAAAGATGAAGAGCAAGGTAAAATATGACCCAAAATATACTTTTTTTCTGTTTTTTTGAATATAATTGAATTTAACGTAATCATCTTCCATAAAATTAACAAGTTCTACAAGAAGTTCATAGGATTCTTGAAATTTACCCTGGAAAGCATAATATCTACTCAAAAGCCTCAAAGTATATGTATATTCATACATCAGCTCTTTCTGTAAACCCTCATATGTTATTTTCTCATATGAGTTCTTAAGATAGGATATGGTATTTTCTATTTTGTGGTCAATTGCAGAAATTGTCCCCGCACACCAATACAACAAAACGGCTTGAGAACTAGTTATTTTATCCTGTATTTTTTCTTTTTGAAAAACCCATTTTAGTAGATCTTCCGTTTTCTTTTTTTGATTCAGAAAGATATAATAGTTAAGTAATAAGGTAAGAGATTTAATCATTCCTGAAGAGTTCTTACTCTCAAGATAATAGTAATCAAAGCACTTTTTCATGTTTCTAATTGCGAATTTATAATCTTTGTCTGATAATGATAGATAAAATGTATGGGCATAGAGTAAAGCATAATATGATTCTAGATAATCTTTTTTGAAAGGTTTCAGAATTTGTTCTGCTTCAGTCAGTTGGTCCCTAGCTTTCTGGCTATTTCTTTTTAACTGATTAAACAGAGCCTTTGCAGTTAAAACATTTGCTTGATGCTCAACATTTTTAGTTGAAAGTGCAATTTCTTCCATTTCCTTTATTTGAGATTTAACTTCTTCTTCATTCTCTGTAAAATTATAATAATAGGTTTGTAAATAGTATAACCAGTAAATTGTGAATAAATAATTAATATCAAGCTTTTCTTTGAGTTCATCAATAATTGTTCTTAAAAGTTTAGTAACCTCTGATGATTTCTCATTCGCGCAAACTATCTTCAAATCTGAAAGATAATTTTTATCAGAAATGATATCATGCAAGCTATTTTGGTACTCAAAAACGTTCTTCCTTATTTTTTGAAAATCTTCAATATCTAGCATGTTTTATCCCCACAATAACCTTTCCTCGGGTTATATATTACTAACAAATATTATTCTTGTAAATAAGTAGAGAATTCACTATAAAATTCCTTCGTAAAAAAGGGACAGAGGAAAAAAGAAATAGAGGAATCCCCAATTGCTAAAAAAGCTAAACTATCCTTTTCTTGTCACCACCCTCTATTTCTCATAGGTGGTACTAGAGTATTATCTTTAATCTCCAAAAAAAAATTATGTCAAATACTTTCAGAGTTAATTTACCGACTTTAAGCCTCTAAACTGTGAATATTATGGAAACTGTATAACGGGAAAAAGAGCAAAGTATATATATCGAACTCCATTTAAGTATATTGCCACGAACAATCAGACTCACGTCTGATGAGTGGATGTTAAGCCATGTCTTTAGAGCGGGTTCGGCTAAAAGAATCCGCTCCTTTACGTTTACTGATTCTTCTGAATTTATGTTTGATTTGTTGTTGAGGCAAAAAACACTTAAATAGCAACCAATAAAAGAGAAGAGACAGTAGTCATATCTGCAAGTGTGCAATATTAGTTATTGTAGGCTGTCTACAATAAGCCGTTTAACGATAACTTAAAAAAGCCTTGCAAAACATAAAAAAGTACTGTATGAATTTTACACTCACCTCCAAGGAAAACAAGAACTCCGAGATGTTCTGATGCTACAGAAATTTAGAGAATTTTAAGGAACAAATTTAGTATGTACAAAAAACACTAGTACGTGTATGTGCGCTAAAATAGTTCAATTCATGGAAGATAGCAAATAGATCGTATCATAATCGAATCAGGAAGCCGGTTGATCATGCCGGACCTAGGTGCTATCAGATTCGCAATAGACATGCAAGTTTAATGTCTCTTCGGAGGCATGGCGAAAGGCTCAGTAACACGTCGCCAATCTGCCCTATGGACGGGGATAACCTTGGGAAACTAAGACTAATACCCGATAGGTATGGAATTCTGGAAGGAGCCAATACTAAAATGGGCTTCGGTTTGCCATAGGATGAGGCCGCGGCCGATTAGCTAGTAAGTGATGTAAAGGATCACTTAGGCAATGATCGGTAGGGGTAATGAGAGTTAGCGCCCCGAGAAGGACACTTAGACACTGGTCCTAGCACTACGGTGTGCAGCAGTTAG
>JAAFKI010000068.1 GCA_021399345.1 Candidatus Heimdallarchaeota archaeon | reverse complement strand
ATCTAAAATCTTGATTCAAGATGATAATGAGATTACTTTAGGAAATATGTCATAATTTTGAAACTTTAAAATCTAAAAGAAATTTCGTAATCCTGTAGGGATACTATTTCATAAGATTAGAGAGAGTTAATCGTTCTTAGGTTAGCCAATGAGCATATATTTTGAAAAATTTAATTTTGTCTAAGAAAAAGTTCGTTGCATTTTGCTGCAAAACACCCTTTCTTCCAAGAAGTAGGATGTACTAGAAATTCATAGATTTGCATTTTAGTTTGCACAGTGGATTTCTAGTTATAAAAAAATTGATAATCGATTGAATACAAAGAAGAGCAGATTCTTTTGGTAAAGTATATTAAGCTTTGAAATAAGATAATACTTGTATGTACTTTTCCAGCAAAAAGAAGTTTGTTTCAGAATCTTTAATTTTGATAATAATTATCATATCAATTCTGTTTTCTTTTAGAATCTCCTCGCAATTCTATTTTGAGGAGCAAAAAGGTGATAGTGTACAAGCTCAGATGTCATTAGTAGACTCCTCGATACTTGTAGACCATAATCCAATAATCATTGATAGTGATTCTGATTTGGATACTTTGGGATTTTCCGGGGATGGAAATATAGATAATCCGTACATAATAGAAAACCTTCGCATAGTTACTGATGATTATTATTCCATTTCAATATCAAGCACAACAAAATATATTACTATTCGAAGTTGTTATACTGAATCAATAAATGCAGGTATAATGATTTATGATACCGTAAGTTCAAACACAATTCTGATTGAAGATAATGAATGTAGAAATAGTGCTTATGGAATTAAGATTCGAATTTCATCTACCATTATTCAAAATACTTGTATTAATAATGTATATGGTATTTCAGCGAAAAATTCACCAACTTCGAAGATTCAAAGTAATGAATGCAGAGACAATGAAGTAATGGGAATTACAATCTCTGATTCAGCAGATTCTGAAGTAACAGACAATATTTGTTCAAATAACCAAAGAGAAGATGGAATTCATATAGACGATTCTCCAAATACAAGGGTAGAAAATAACATTTGCATAGATAATGGCTACAATGGGATTTGGATACGCTTTTCGAATTCATCGACCATTTCCCATAACGAGCTAACAAATAACGGTTTAACAATTTACGAAAATAGCAAAGTGGATTATTTGTCCTATACTTTTGAAAATAATAGAGTTAATGATAAAATTCTAGGATATCTTGAATCTCAGAAGGATATAGTATTGGAAGAACCAATATATGGACAAATATTCTTAGTTGATTGTGAAAATATAATAGTGAAAAATCAAGAGATTTACGATGCTAGTATAGGAATTAAAGTTCTATATTCAAAGCTTATAACGATTCAAGAAAATATATGCATGGAAAATTCTTGGTATGCAGGAATAATGATTGAACACTCTAATGACTGTAGAGTCATTGATAATGAATGTTGGTACAATGAAATGGCAGGTATTAGAATCACATCATCATTAAATACAACACTAGAAAATAATCTTGTTGTCTATAATAATATTGGAATTTCGATATCTTATTCCCCATTTTCTTCAATTACAGATAATCAATTACTCAATAATTCTCTCACAGGATTAAGCGCATATGAAATTGATTCTTCGTCTTTTTGGAATAATACATGTTTCAGGAATAATTATGGAATAGCTGTAGCTGCAACTACAGAGTGTGAAATTAAACTTAATTTCTTTGTAAGCAACTCTTTGTTTGGTCTGTTTTTAAGATACGAGACTTATAACAATACAGTACATCATAACGCGTTTGTTGATAACAATATCAATGAATATTCTCAAGCTAAAGATGACGGTGAAGCTAACTTATGGTATGATGTGCTTTCTGAAGAGGGAAATTATTGGTCAAATATTGGACAAAATTATACTTATATGATTGATGGGTCAGCAAATTCCATGGATCCTTATCCATTAAGTGTATCACCAATATCGGTTGAACTACCTACTCTACCAATTCCTCCAGTCATATATACCGACAAGACGAGTTTTCAATTTTATCCTATCTATGTAGTAAGCATATTGTTTGTCATATACATATGCATGAGAAGAAAGAGATTTCAATACGTTGACTGACAATTTCTTTATCCTTGTCTTAAGGTCCCCTTCTTGGAGCTTCCTACTTCTTGGAAGAGAGCTTTGTTTGCAGTATTTTGTAAATGAATTCTGATTTTGTATTAATAACCCGTTCTTTGATAGATATACGTGAAATTCTTTAAATTCTTTATTCATTGCTCATATCTTTTTCACTTTGCTTATTCTTAAAAAGCCAATTCCAATTATCTCTCTCTTTTTCTATTAGTGATTCCAATACTAAAAAGTTAAAGAAGGGAGGTTTGTTATGGAATAAATCCTCCACCACTTCCAGGATAATCCGTTGGGTCTTTAGGATCGGTTCCTGCACAAAACTCCTCATAATCTGTATATCCATCATCGTCAGTATCAATATCACGCGGGTCAATCTGAATAATAATCACTTCAACTCTATCATTTAATCCATCACCATCAGTATCGTAAACTGTAGGATCAGTGTAACGTAAACCAACTCCTGAAATGGAAAAACCATTAGCTTCCTCACTATCAGATAATCCATCTCCATCCGTGTCAGAATCAGCTGGATCAGTATAACGTGTACCTATTGTATCAATATAAAAACCATAAACTTCTTCTCCGTCTGTCAATCCATCATTATCAGTATCCGGGTCAAGATAATTAGTATTATACAGACTAGTCTCATCACCGTTAGAAAGTCCATCTCCATCATAGTCAGAAATCCCATCAGCAGAATCTAACGGATCAAACCCATGTTCTACTTCCCATCCATCAGTTAACCCATCGTAATCTGTATCAGGTTTAATTGGATTAGTTGGATATATATTTATTTCTTCATAATCACTGAGTCCATCATTATCAGTATCAGGTTTGAGAGGACTGGTCACATATATGTGCACTTCTTCATAATCACTGAGCCCATCATCATCAGTATCTGAATCGAAACGATTTGTTCCATGTTGCATTTCCTCGCGATCATACAACCCATCACTATCAGAATCAGAAGGTTCTGTATCTTCAGCTAAGTCTGTTGCTCTCCATGCATTTATTTCTCCATAGCCGTACTTATTATCGTGTCCTTCAACACCTAAATCTAAAATAGTTTCAATGAGTATGTCTCTAACGTCATATGGAAAAAAATGTGAATCCACACTGAGAATCAAAGCACAGGTTCCTGCAACCATTGGTGCGGCCATCGAAGTGCCATCTGCTTTTAAATACTCTCCTGACAACCATGTACTAAGAATCTCTGTACCTGGCGCACTTAAATCCAACTCAGGACCTTTACAACTCCCACTATTTCTTGTAACAGATGTGGGTGCTTCTGGTGAAGGTTTTGCTTTCAAATTTGCTACAGCTATCGCTTTCTCATATTTAGCTGGATAATCAACGCCTGGATTTATTAAAAGATAATTTCCTGCAGCTGCGACGACTACGATACCTAAATCCCATACTCGATTTATTGCTTCTTCTAGAAGAGAATCTCCTTCTCGTCCTCCTATACTTATATTTATTATATCCATCTCATTTTCTGCAGCCCAATTAATACCAGCTATAATATCTGACCATGTTCCTGAACCTCCACTATTAAGAACTTTAACGCCATATAGTGAAACTTTAGGTGCTACACCTATAACACTTATAATATTATTATCTTCAGCTCCTACTATCCCTGCTACATGAGTACCATGGCCATTATCATCCATAGGATCATAATCATCATTTACATAATCTCTACCACTAACATAGTTATCATTTAAATCTGGATGAGTATAATCAATTCCTGAATCTACAATAGCTACTTTGATGTCTTCTCCAGCAGGATTACCTGAAATAACACTTCGTGCATCTTCTACTCCTCCCCAGACTCGTTCTGCATCTATCCAATCAACACCCCATGACAGTTCATCTACAACAGTGGGTTGATAAACCAAAGATAGATTATCATTAGTCATAACATCATCCACACTACTTAAGTAGCATATTTTATCTTCTCCGATTTCACTCACAAACCAAGCTGATTGAAGATAATCATATAACAAACTAGGGAATGATCCTGCTAAACCATTAAGTTTATCATATTCTCTCTTTATTGTCATGTCAGTTATCCTTACTTTGACATCTTTTTGAAAAAGTACTACCGCATCTACATAAGTTTCATCATCATCAACGTAGTCTTCTGCAGATAGCTCAATTGTATAATATTGGTTTTCATTGGTTTTATTTAGAGTAAAAAAGGATTTTTCACTCTTGTTCCTATCAACAGTATTCACATTTCCAGTAATGGAAAAAAGGAATACAAAAATTAAACTATAAACTACAACTTCCCTGCTTTTCATTGTAAACTAAACAAAAAAAAATAAATATATAAGCTTTTTGTAGATAAAATAAAAAATAAATATATTAGATGATAAATCAATTATTTAAAAATAAAAATAAACAATGTTTATAAAAGTAAGGAAGATGATTGAAAAACTTTAATAATTATCAAAGATTAAGATATCAAACTGAGGATTCTCATAGAGCTAAGGAGAAGGAAAATGCAGCAAAAACAGTTGAAGTCAGTATTATTAGTTTTAGTAATTTTCCTAGGAGCATTTCCTCTCCAGTATAAAAATCCTAATTCTGTTTTTATTCTCCCCACCATAAATACTAGTTCAGCAACCTTGACCTTAAAATGGGTTGTGAATACTGATTGGTTAATACAAAGCAGTCCAGCTGTGGCAGACGTGAATGGGGATGGATTATCTGAAGTTTTAGTGACTTCAAAAGATCGGAATCTTTATTGCATCACTCATGAGGGGATAATTGCATGGACTTATACAGCAGGGTCAAGTGTTATTTCCTCTCCTGCTGTAGCTGATTTGGATAATGATGGAACAGTAGAAATAATATTTGGGTGTGATGACTATAAGGTCTACTGTGTCAATCATGAGGGGAAACTGGAGTGGACTTATCGGACTAAGAGAGCGCTCTACTCATCCCCAACTATTGCAGATGTTGACAACGATGGCTTTTTTGAGGTGCTTATCGGGTCTGAGGATTATATTCTCTATTGCTTAGATTATCAAGGTAAACAAAAATGGAACTACACTACCGGTAGTGCGATCTTTTCCACTCCTTGTGTGGCAGATTTGGATAAAGATGGATATCTAGAAGCGTTAGTAGGGTCATGGGATGGGTATCTCCATTGTGTTGATTCATCGGGTGAGAGAAAGTGGAGATTTTTTGCTAAAGGAGTAGTAACATCTTCAGCAACTGTAGCTGACCTGGATAATGATGGGTGGTTAGAAATCATCTTTGGATCATGGGACAACAACACATATTGCTTGAATAACGAAGGGGAACTTAAATGGAATTATACAACAAATGATGTGATTACGTCATCTCCTGGAATAGGTGATATTGATAATGATGGATACTTAGAAGTTTTAATAGGCTCTGCTGCAGATGATCAAAGTCTTCATTGCATAAGCTATAATGGTTCGAAAAAATGGATGTTTACTGCAACAAGCGGAGGTATTCCTGCAACTCCTAGTTTAGTAAATCTTGATGATGATAATACTCTCGAGGTGTTTATAGGTTCTATGGATAACAATCTCTATTACCTTAATTATTTGGGGGAATTGCAAGACCAATACATTACGGGAGATTCCATTCGTAGAGGATCATGTATTGCAGACCTTGATGGTGATGGTAAACTAGAAATTATGGTAGGTTCATTTGATAATAATCTGTATTGTTTAACTTTAGACCAGGAAATACAAGGAAAAGCTGCTCCTTGGCCCTGTTTTATGGGATCTGCTTACCATACTGGTCAGATGGACTCTGATGGGGACTACCTTGACGATTTAACAGAACAATTCTACCAAACAAACAGAGATAATAATGACACTGATAATGATGGCTTTATAGATGGGTGGGAGGTACAAGTAGGACTTAATCCTCTTGTTAATGATACTTATGAGGATAAAGATGGTGATGGCTTGACAAATTATGAAGAAGCTAGAATTTATCATACATCACTCTTCACAAAAGATACAGATAAAGATGGATTATTAGATGGCTGGGAAATAGAAAACGGTCATGATCCATTAAGGTGGGATAATTGGGGGAAGCTCTTTGGATTATATCTGCTCCCTGTTTGGTTGGTTTTTCCTGCAACAGTATTATTTGTTTCATATAAACTAATAAGAAAGAGAAGAAAATCCTAAGTATAGTTGAACCATTAATGCCTTATCTACTGCATAGCAAGATGTTTAGGAAACAACACAAATCAAGCCAAATTATCTGAAGCGAAAGAAATATCTGATGAAGCTTATAAACTATTTCTTGATGATTTTGAAGATTCAATTAACTCTGGAAAATTGTTTATCTTTTTGGAGAAATACATGGAAGTTATTATTAAACTTGATGAAGGAAAAGGAAGAAAAGAAAACAAACAGATTTGCACAGAAGTAGAAGGACTACTTAAGTTTACTAGAAGACTTGATATGGTAATTATTCACGCAATTCAAACATTAAGTTATTTAGAAAAACAGTATACTTGAAACCCAAGTTGTTTTTCATTATAATGCAATAAGGTTTACTTCAAACAACAGTAATATACCTTCTTGTATCCTCTTCCTTATAGAATCACAGTAGCTTCTTGGCAGTGGAAATCACCTCTATTTCAACTGTAAGCAAGTCCAAGCTAGAACT
>JAAFKI010000067.1 GCA_021399345.1 Candidatus Heimdallarchaeota archaeon | reverse complement strand
GTGGGCGGTGTAGGAGGGGATGTGGCGTCCCCATGATGTGCTTCAGGCACTTCTAAAGAATTTGTACAAAATTCATGTCATAATATTAGTAGAAGCTAGCAAATTATCCTAATAGCTGCATTATCCCCATCTTTTATGTCTATGTAGCTAGCTTCTCTCCCCTAACCCATCAGTTTTAGCTTATCCTCCAGAGATAAAAGGAATGATAGAGATTACTTGATCTGCTTTGACAATAGTTGTGTCAAGATCATCTTTTTTGATGTTATCCTTGTCTAGTTGTATGAAGTAAAACTCTCTTATTCTCCCGTCAGTATAGAGTAATTTTTCTAGTTCTGGACCATATTTAGAAACAAAAATATCCAATGCTTTAGTAATAGTTATTTTATCTTGAACGCTTAAAATAACATATCTTTCTTTAGTTATTGTTCTTATCTGTCCAAAGCACTGAACTGAAATCTCCATGTTTTTACCTCTCTCTCGTATTATTTAAGAACTATCTTCAATCAAATTTTCTCCATAAATTTATTTTTGATTTCTTTAGGTTGCCAAGGGATATTCTCTAAATTCTCAATATCTTCTTCTACATTTATGTGCAAAACAGCTGTTTGTTTGCTGGTTAGAAGAATTTCAAAGGCTTCAAGTAATTTTGAAGGACTTTTGATCGAGTTTAAACTCCCATAATGTTGAATCCCAAATCCTTCCAACAGTTTGAGATAATCTACAGTTGATGAAACAGTTTCTTGCCCTCCAGTAGTTGCATAGATCGCGTTATCTAATATGATTATTTTGAGGTTGGGAGGTTTGTAATTTCCTATGGTGGTCATTGAGCTCAAACCCATTAAGAAATTTCCATCACCTGTTATAACTAATACTTGTTTCTCTGGTTGTGCTAATGCTAACCCTAAGCCAATAGACATGGGTAATCCCATACTCCCTCTAAGATAGACTTGAGGTTGAGGTAAAAAGTTGTAAGCTTGCCGACTAACATTACCGTTTGAACTAACAATAAGTGTATCATCGGAGATAAATTCTTTCAGAGATGCGATGACTTCTTCACCTCTCATCAGATGATAACCCCCTTTTCAACAAGAATACAAACTACAGAAGAATCTTCGTTCATACGCTCCAATGCTTTATCTAGAATTTTTCTCCAATTTTCTCCTTTCATGTTCCAATTAGGAATTCCATAAGCATCCAGAACAGCTTCAGTGACATTCCCCATTATAACATGTTCAGGAAAGGTTTTATCAGGTTCAAGCCCGCGATAACTGACAAATATCAATAGGGGAATCTCATAGAGCTGAGCAAGGGAGGTAAGAGCATCTCCGATCGTAGCTAAACCAGAATTTTGCATAATCAAGAAGCAATTCTTTTTACCAAGAAAATAACCACAAGCAATACCAACAGCTTCATCCTCTCTAGTAGAAGCAATATACTGTATATCAGCACTTTTGTCAAGCTCAATAAGGAGCTCTTTGAAATAAGAACAGGGAACACCTGTTGAAAGCTCGAAATTGTTCTCAGAGAGGTAATTCAGAATATCAATAGATTTGATCATGAAGATTACTCCAACAAGATGAGAAACTTTCACAGATATAAATAAATTAGTATGTAGAAAAACTAAAAGAAAATTGGATAATTACTTATTTTCAACAGTCATTTTTTCAAAATAAGCAGAAATATTTTCGGTTAAAATATTGAAAACAGATTCAACGTTTAAACCAGTCTTGGCAGAGGTTTCAACATAAGGAATGTAAAAACCAGACCATTCAGAAAGTTGATCAGCATATTCTTGAGCGTACTCTTTTGGAACAGCATTAGGTGTACTGTCACGAAGATCAGCCTTATTTCCAATTAAAACAAGTGGAACTATACGGTTCTTATTGTTACGGATAAGCTCATGCAACCAATTGGGAAGAATAGAATAAGTTTCAGGACGAGAAATATCAAAAATTAATAATGCACCAGCTGTTCCGCGATAATAAACCTCACGAACTGCGGAAAATCGCTGTTGTCCAGCTAAATCCCAAATTTGTAGTGTGTAATCAACGTTCTTATGGATCATTTTTTTGACAGCAAAGTCAGCGCCTATTGTCATCATGTACCCCTCTTTGAAACTCTCTCCTAGGTATGTTCGACGTATACTTGTTTTTCCTACTGCGCCTTCTCCTAGCAACGAAATTTTGAAAATTCTTTGGCTCACTATAACACCACTTTCCTATAGTATTTTCTCTCTTCCATACTTTTAAATGATTTGTTAGAGGGAAGGGGTTAATATTGACTAATTTAAAAGTTACTGGTCTCAATTTGTTCAATTAAACTTAAAAAAAAGTCTAGTTTTTATAAATAATTAAAAAGAGAGAGGAAAAAAAGGTAGAGTTTGAATTTGTTCTGAAATATCTTATGTTTTGTTTCTTTTCTTTCTTTGTAAGGTTATGACTCCAAAAGTTATCAGTACAGTAATTCCAGCTATCCATCCAAAAGGTGCAGCAACTAGTATATCTTCATCTGTAATTTCTAACAAAATTTCAGCAGAATCTACATACCCGTTGGATTTCAACCTGAATTTTAATTCATATGAGCTAAGTACGCCCCATTCTTTGTTATATGTCACTGTCGCTTCTTCATCAATATCTATATTTCCACCAAATAAACCACTGAATGACACATGAACTTCTGTAGCAATTGAAAATACTTCATCAGTGTTAGTTACTTTATATTTTGCTTGCGGAGTAGACATTTCATATTGACTGTAAACTTCGTACAAATATTCAAAAGTATTGGTTTCGGATCCATTTGCTAGAATAGTTTGTGGATATATGAATTGGATTGGAAAAAGATCTATATTCGGTTGTATTGCATTGAAATCAATCAGACTGGCATCATTTCCTAGTAAATCTGAATTTAGTCGAAATTCTGCCCAGGTTTCATTCGTAGTGAATAAATCCTCATAATTAACTAAAGCTAGATTGTCTGGATCTTCTAGGAATTTTATCTTGAAAATATCTCCTGCAGTCATATTAGTTCCTGCATTGATTTCCCAAATAAAGTCTTCAGGGGAACCATACCCAGTTACAAAAAATGTTTTCATTTCCCAAGATAATTCAAATGGTGCTACAAGATTATCATTGTATGTGAAATCGTCTATTCCAATAGCATTAACAAAGTTTTGACCATAACTAAGTGAAAATAAAATTGCTATTAGAGATATCGATAAAACAGCTATTTTCTTTTTATTTATTTTAAACGCCTCCGTGCTTGCTAAAATAAGTGTTTACCCTTGAAACTATATAAATTATAGGTCTAGAAATGTCTACAATACTGAATTTATTCAAAAAAATATAGTCTGAAGCAAAGAAGAATCTAGAAATTTATTCAATTTAATGTAATTAAACAAAAAAAATAAAAAAAAATTGCAGATTTTGTATTGAATTATTTATAGATTAGTTTTCTCTTTCTTCTTATAACAATAACTCCTGCAATTAATAAGACAGGAATTCCCGCAATCCATCCAAAAGGCGTTACTTTTATATCCTCATCAGTTATTTCTAACAAAATCTCAACTTCTTCTACAACTGAACCAGATACACTAGTCAAGTGTAATTCATATGAGCTAAGTACGCCCCATTCTTTGTTATATATCACTTTAGCTTCTTGATTGATATCTGTTTCTTCAGATCCAACAGTTATTATAAAATGAATTGTTGATTCTATTGAAAATAATTTTACTCTATTAGTTAATTTATACTTCATTCCCATCATAGAGTATTCATATTGTTTCAACTCATCATATAAATAATCAAAAGTACTGATTTCAGCTCCTCCTACTTGAACAGTTTGTGGATAAATAAATTTTACTGGAAAGTAGTCTAGAAATGGATCTATTTCATTAAAACCAATCAAACTGGCGTCATCTCCTAGTAATACTGAATTTAAATAAAATTCTCCCCAAGTTTCATTCGTAGTGTATAAATCCTCATAATTAGCTAAAGTTAGATTGTCTAGATCTTCTAGGAATTTTATCTTGAAAATATCTCCTTGTGTCACGTTAATTTCTGAAGTTATCTCCCAAATAAAGTCTTCCGGAGTATCATAGATTATGTAAAATGTTGTCATAACCCATGATAATTCTAAGGGAGCTTCAAGATTGTTATTATATGTGAAATCTTCTATATTGTTAGCAATAACAAAGTTTTGGCTATAATTAATTGAAACTAAAATTGCTATTAGAGTCAATGATAAAACTGAAATATTCTTTTTATTAATTTTAAACACCTCACTGTTTTCTAAAATAGGCGTTTACTCTTGAAACTATATAAGTTCTAGGTCTAGAAATGTCTACAATACTGAATTTATTCAAAAAAATATAGTCTGAAGTAAAGAAGAATCTAGAAATTTATTCAATTTAATGTAATTAAACAAAAAAATAAAAAAAATTGCAGATTTTGTATTGAATTATTTACGGATTAGTTTTCTCTTTCTACTTATAACAATAACTCCTGCTATTAACAGTACAGGAATTCCAGCTATCCATTTAAAAGGAGCAATTTCTACTCTTATATCCTCATCTGTTATTTCTAATAAAATGTCCGCTGTTTCTGTTCTATCTTCATACTTTGCCTTATAGTGTAGTTCGTATGAGCTAAGAACACCCCATTCCTTATTATAGATCACTGTAGCATCTTCATCGATGACTACAGATACAGAAAACAATGTGAATTTCTTATGAATTGTCGATGTTATCGAAAATGAATCTTCATCATTTGATAGTTCATATTTTGCTCCAGAAATAGATTGTTCATATTGTTTTAAATCCTCATATAAATGGTCAAAAGTGCTGGTTTCAGATCCATCTACTTGAACTGTTTGTGGATAGATGAATTTAACTGGGAAATTTTGTATCTTAGGAGGAAGCAGATCAAAAAAAATCATGCAAGAATCATTGCCTAATAATTCGGAGTTCAAATAAAATTCTGCCCATGGTTCCACTGACCAGTATAATTCTTCATAATTAGATAAACTTAAGTTATTAGGATCTTTTAAGAACTTTATCTTAAATATATCATCTTGTACCATATTAGTTCCTGAAATAATCTGCCAGATAAAATCCTCAGGAAGTGGATATCCAATTACAGAACATTCCTTCATTTCCCAAGATAATTCCAAAGGTGCAACAAGATTTTCATTATATGTGAAATCTTCTATGGTGTTTGCATTAGCAAAGTTGTATCCAGTAGTGATTGAAGCTATGATAACAACAAAAGATAAAGTTGTAACTAAAATACTTTTTTTGGTGATTTTAAAGCCTCCTTGTCTTCTAAACTACACGTTTCTTCTCCAAACTATATAAATTCTAGGTCTAGAATTATACACAAAAAAAATATAGTACCAATCATAGTGAAATTTATGGAAATAATAGTTAAGCCAATTGGATTCATTGAATCTCCTTTCGATGAATCAGAAGAAGTCCCAATTCAAACCGGTTTTTCAGAATCTTTTGGAACTGTAGTTGTTGATATGGAATATATTGAGGGACTTGAAGAGATCGATGGTTTTTCTCACATTATTTTGCTTTACTATTTTGATAGAGCAGAGACTGTTGACCTGAAAATTGTTCCTTATCTTGATACTAACCCTAAAGGAATTTTCGCAATTCGTCATCCGAACAGACCCAATAAAATAGGCTTTTCTATTGTTCAGTTAGTAAGTGTTGAAAAAAACAAACTTCTCGTCAAAGGTGTAGATATTCTGAATAATACTCCTCTGCTAGATATCAAACCTTTTGTACCTGAATTTGATATCAAGGGTATCAAAGATACTCGAATAGGTTGGTTATCTGAAAGATTACGAAAAGAAGAAGGTGATTGAGGTTCCTAAGGTAGATTGTGCTGTTATTCTTGCTGGAGGTAAAGGTTCTCGTTTAAGGCCATTAACAGCTAACAAACCTAAACCCTTGATTCCTGTCACCCTTACTCCAATGATTGACTTCGCATTAAAACAAATTACTGATGCAGGGATTTCTAAAATAATCATTGCAGTGAAATATCTAGGAGAACAGATCATTGACTATTTGAACAATTCTACTAAATTTTCTGATTTAGAGATTATTATTCCAGATATAGACCCCATTGGAACAGCTGATGCAGTTAGAAATGTTTCAGATATTATCGAAGGAGATTTTGTAGTAACAATGGCAGATATAGTTTGTGATCTTTCGATTAATAAGATGCAGAAGTTTTTCTATTCAACTGATGCTTATGCAACAATCAGCTTGAAGAATATAGATTTTCCCACAAAAAAATTTGGAGTTATACTTCTTGATGAAGAGCAAAATATAGAAATATTTTTAGAGAAACCCAAACCAGAAGAGATGTTATTTACAACAATGGCTTTTGCTTATCGACCTGTAGCAGAATTTCATCAAAATTTGGTTAATACTGGAATATATTTTTTTAAACACAGGGCTCTAGAAATTTTGGATAATTTCAAAGATATTGTAGATTTTGGTCAAGATATGTTTCCCTATCTTCTTCAAGAAAAATTCAAATTAAATGGTTATGTGGGTGATTATTATTGGATAGATGCGGGGAATGTTAGAAGTTATCTGTGGGCTAATTATGACGTTCTAAGAGGTTTTGTCAACGATTATTCTCCACCAGGTAAGAATAAGAAAGGTATATGGATAGGTGAAAATTTAACAATTGATGAAACTGCAAAAATTATTCCTCCAGTTGTAATTGGGGATAATGTAGAGATTTCTAAGAATTCAGTAGTTGGACCATTTTCAGTTTTACATAAGGATGTGAAATTAAAAGAAAATGTTTCGGTAGAACGTAGTGTAATTTGGGAAAATTCTGTGATAAATAATAATGCTTTCATTAAGAATTCCGTTGTTTGTGATAATGTAGAGATTGAGGAAAACAGAAAGATAATTAAGTATTCAGCAATTAACTGAATTAAGAATATTGATATCTATGACTTCTGATAAAAATACTTCAAAATGGTTCATGGTTTTGAGTTTAGCTTTTTTACTCCTTGCTTCTTCTTCTGTCATAAGTGGTGCTTCAAGTCCAAGTGTTTTCTATTGGGATATAAACATGGAACTTGATGATGTTAACAATTATGAAGGGGTAAAATTAATTGAGTTTTACCTGCCGACATGCCCTAGTTGTATTGATGAATTAATTATTTTAGAACAAATAGATACCAATTATAATCTGACTATTTTCATGCTGGATGTTTATAAACAAACAACAAATCAAAGACTCATTGATTATAAGATTAACCAATCTTTATCAGATGATTGGATTATTGGATATTCAGCTAGTGAAACTAATTCACTTTTTGATCTCTATTCAGTACCAACTCTAGTTGTATTGGATGATTTAGGAAGGGTTGTATCTTTCATAGAAGGACAAGCAAGTTACAGTTTTCTCGAAACAAAAATACTTGATGCAATAAGCCACAATACAGACAATTATAATACTGAATATAATGAAGATCCTTCAAATCAAATGACAGCTATTTTCATAATTGTTGGAGTAGGAATAACAGCTGTTGTAGCTTATTTTCTTATAAAAACACTAGTAAAAAGATAAGTAGAAAAGTTAACTTTCCACTTTTTTCCCACAATTAGGACATTCCTTTGCATTCTCATAAATTACTAATCCACAATCGCTACAGAAAACAGATTCAGAAGAATTGAATAAAGTAATTGTAGGATCATCAACATTATCAAAATAATTTAATGATTCACCTTCGAAAGGTTTCTTCTCCCCCTTCTCTTTTTCTTCAAGATTTTGCAGTAACTGTGATATTTTGACTTTTCTACTATCTCTTAAGAAAACTATGAAAAATCCTACTGCTACCACAGCTGAGATATAAGTCATGACTACTTCAGAATAAGCCATAAACAAGTATGGATTAATTGTTAAGATAGGCACCATAAATAACATGATAAATGATGCTAAATATCTAATAGCTGGATTTAAAGCAAACAAGGAGTAGAACACACTCTCTCCAGTACTTACTTTCTTATATCTACCTATTGAAGTAATTAGATTTTTGACTAAATGCATACCATAGAAGTGTGCAACTATCATTAACATAAATGGAACAGTAAGATCACTCTGATGACTATAACTAAGATCTTCTTGTAATACTAAAAGTGCTTCATAGAGTCCTAGAGCTAAAGCTGTTACTAGTAGAGCAAAAACAGCGTTTCTTGCTTTCTTTTTATTTTCCAATCCAATATTAGCACTTCTCCATTGAAGAACCTGAATGGCTATTAATATAAACATAAAGGCATAAAAAACTGAATCTGCAATTCGCCAGAAATTCATGACTTCCTCAGAAAAAATTGGTTCTCCTGTCTGATCTTCATAGAAAAATATGAACATAACCCTGTTAATCATTTCAATAATATAATAAAGCATCATACCAAAAACAGCAAGTTTCATCCAGAAGAATGAAAACCTTTCTTCTCCATGTACTTTGACAGGATATTTATTGTTAATCAAATCTAATAACCAACGAAAGAGAGATTGAAGTATTTATTTACTTTGCTTAATCTGTCTCTTCTGAATTTTTTCTGATTTCCTTTGCAGATTTTTTATCTTTTGCTGGTTTTTCTTCAGCGGGTAGTTGTTTAGGAATTGGAATGGTTTCTGTATCAGTAGGTTTACCAATATATCCTTTAGCATCTTTAACAATGCCTTCAGCTTTTGTCTCAATTATTTTTACTTCTGGTTTCATATCTGATTTGGTTTCTATTGGTTCTACTAGGGGTTCCAACGATGGTATAGTTTTAATGGGTTCGATATCTTGTTTGACAGAATCTTTAGTTACAATTGAATCAAAATCAGGCTTAACTGAAGTTGTTGATTCAAGGGCATGAGATTTAACTTCTATTCCAACTGAATCCTCTCCAACAGAATCAATTTCATCTTTGAACTTTATCCCTTCTTCATGCTGAAGTTGAATTCCTTTTTCGATTTTCTTCTTTAATTCTTCTTTATCAATAATTTCCTTTACAACAGGTTTGCTAACTATTTCAACCTCACCAATGTCATAGGAAAGTTGAAGTTTACTCGCAATCTGAGGAATCAATTTCTGGAAAAGCTTATTTGAGCCTTCTTTCCATTTTACAACATCATTTTCTGTGTCATAATCAAAATTCATATCTAATTTGCAAAATTTCTGAAGGTTAGATGATATGGTATTTGATGCTAACTCTATAGTCCCTCTTTTTGGGTTGTCAGTTAATCCTAATTCAAAAATAAATTTAACATGTTTATCATCTAGGTTAGATACAAATGCTAACGCAGAGATAATTGTTACTACTATCCCAATTGCCATGACATAGTTTGGAAATATAGTTGTAGCTGGTATTGATAATGCAATAAGTACAATACCTGTTAAAATACCAATTATCTTAAGAAAAAGAAAAATAATATTTTCTTTAACATAAGAATAAGGGCCAAAAAGGGCGTAAAACATCCAGTAGTTTAAGGATCGAGGGTTGATATAAGCTTTTGATGACATACCAAGATAGTTGCTTCTTTCAATCTGGTTTTGTTTTTCAATTTCTCTTATTTGCGAAAACTCAAAATGGGCAGTAGCATAGACTTCTTTCTTATCGTAAAACAATAATTGAAAATAATTCTTTCCTTGTTTTATAGAACTTTTGAAAGATATATCTCTGAACCAGACTTCCTCAGGCTGAATAGTAATCGTTTCAACTTTTCTGGCTTTTTCATGCTTACGAAGGTCACTAAACCATCCTACAATTGAAAATCGGATAGATAAAGTAATAGGTTGGCTTTCATTATTTGTTATAAAAACTCGAACAATTCCTTTTTTGTCTTCAGGTATTTGATCAACTATTGGAAGCATACTATAAGCTATTGCATTAACTGATTCCATCTCTATATTATCTCTGAGGTCCTTGTCTAATTCACTATAATGAGTGAATTTGGAAACAAACTTTGAAGCAAAAACAGGATTCTCAAGAATTTCATTAGTCATGTTCCTCAGTATTGTCATTAATTTTAACTATAAAAAAACTTTCCCAAGAAGCAATAAAATCTGTCAATAATTGTGCTTGATAATTGAGCTAGTACTGTAAGAATGTTTAATAAATATTTATCCATTATTTATCTTGTGAGATAGTTTGAAATCAGATAATTTTGATTTACCTAATGAGTTCTCTAGATTTGAAAAATTCATCAAATCTGATTTTGAACAATTCTTTCCTGTTTTTCAAAAGTATCAAGAAATGCAGTATAGTTCTTTTCAATCATTAGTATATGCATCTGATGATTTAGCCAATACGCTAAGTATCCCTGAGTTTTCACGAATCAATTATACTCAAATTACAATGATAGGGTATTTTCTTCTCTCACAATTTAAAAAAGTACTAACTTTTCCAATCCCTGAAGATAATTTTGAAGCTATGTATTTCAGAATGAAATCAGCGAAATTTACTGGAGATAGGGAAGTAGTTTCTGCACTGATAGCAAACACAATTGCTTTGATGGTTGAACTTAAGAAGACAGATCCTTCTATGCATAAAGCATTTTCAGCCATATTATCTATGGAAATAGCTTCTATGAATTCTGATGTTCAGACTGTTCAACAATACTCCAAGGTTTTCCGTTTAAATCTGTTTGATACAGTTCTGATCGAAAAATACCCCCTTCTTACACTTCAAGTTGTTAGCGATTTAGCATATAGAGAATTCCGAACAGGAGATGAAGCTTATTCTGGTTGGTTGGAAATTTACAAAGAACTTGCTGAAGCTTTGAATATGGATACAAAAAGATTAGATTGCTACACAATGTTAGGTGGTCTTTATCGATTCAAAGGTTATTTAGAAGAAGCTTCTGAATATTATGGCAAAGCAATCGTAATTGCGGAAAAAATAGGTAATAGGGAATTCATTGGATCTCTCATTGCTAATATGGCAGATTTAGAACATACCAGAGGGAACTTAGAAAAAGCTCTTTCATTATGTCAAGAAGCTCTTAAAGATCCAGAGATTTCTCAATCCAAACCTACTATTTATGTGAATATTGCTGAAGTTCTTATTAAACAAGAAAAGTATGGGGAAGCTTTGGAATATTTGGACAAGGCTCAGGATCTTACAAATAGAAACTCACCAATTGTAAATCTTCTATATGGTTATTCTCTTACAAAAGTACCTGGTAAAGGTAATTTACAAGAGGGGATTAAATATCTCGAGAAGGGAGGAAATCTAAGTGAAAAAACAAAAAATCAAAGATGGTTAACCACATATTATTATTACATGGGTAGAATTTATCTTGATACCTATGATTTATCTTCCTCAATTGGATCTTTTAAAAAATGCTATGAGCTAGCTATTATAAGTGAGTTCCAATACGTTGTTCTATCGCAATTATATTTAGCTGAAGCCTATCTTCACAGATACAAGATTTCACAATCTGACGCAGATTTAACAAACTCTGAAAGATATTTAGCGAATGTTATTTCCATCTGCCAAGAACAAGATTTACCCATTCTAGCTGAAGTTCTCTATATTAGCGGACAACTTTTAGTAGCATTAAATGAATTTGTAGATGCTGAATATGTCTTTGAACAAGCTAGAGATCTAGCAGAGAAAAACGCGAATTTTCCATTAATTGAAAAGTGTGCAAATAGTGTTTTAATGATTCAATCAAATGAAATTGAAAGGCCTATGGTCATTATCCACGAAATAACAGATGTAATTAATGATCTTGCTAAACACTCATACATAAAGAAAACAAAACGTATGCCTCAAGTTTATTTCTTGAATATTTTCACTGATGAAGGATCTTATATCTATTCATACTACTTCAACAGACAATTTCCAATAAATGATGTTCTAATTTCTGGGTTAATTTCTGCAATAAGAACTATGTCCTCAGAAGTTTTTGGAAGTGGGCTAAGAGGAATAGATTTTGAGGGTAAAAAATTGCTTGTGGAGAGTTTTGGTAGGTTTTGTGGTATTCTTGCTTGTGATAGAGACAGTTTTAATGCAAGAACTAAGCTATACAATTTTGTGCAAAGATTTAATCAGAAATTCGAAGATAACTACAAAAATATCAAAGAAGGCGAAGTTTTAGAACATTTTCAAAAAGAAGCAGATTTTCTTATAGATATCATCTTTGAAAAATCCGAGAGGGCAATTATTACTCCGCCAAAATAGGAAACATTTTTTATCTGTCCTTTATTTGGAAAATCACTCATGATTGAATTGGATTATGATAATATAACTTCTACAGCTTTTCAATTGAGATGTACTGCATGCGGGGATATTCACAATATTGATTCAAAACACAAACTTTGTTCTTGTGGAAAAGTCTTGTTTGCAGATTACGATCTAGAAAAAGCTAAAGATACTTTGGATAAATCTTCTTTTCATAAACGAAGATATGATATCTGGCGAATGGCAGAGATAATGCCTGTTTTTGATAATAAATATCGTTTCACATTAGGTGAAGGATGGACCCCTGTAGTGAAAATTAACAATCTAGGAGAGATGTTGGGGTTAAAGAATCTTTATCTTAAGGATGAAAGTTTCAATCCTACAGGCTCATTTAAAAGTAGAGGTTTATGTGCAGCTGTTTCAAGAGCTGTGGAATTAGGAATTAATGATTTTGTAATCCCAACAGCTGGAAATGCTGGAGCTGCTTTAGCTGCTTATGCGGCAAGAACTAAATCGAAAGCTCATGTATTCATGCCTGAGGATACACCTCCTTTCATCGTAAGAGAAATTAAAGCTCTTGGTGCTGATGCTAGACTTGTTGATGGAATAATCACTGATGCTGGAAAAATCGCAAAGGAAGAAGCTGAAAAAGAAGATTGGTTTGATGTTTCAACCCTAAAAGAACCTTATAGAGTGGAAGGGAAGAAAACAATGGGTTTGGAACTTGCAGAACAATTTAGTTGGTCACTACCTGATGTGATTGTTTACCCTACAGGTGGAGGAACAGGAATTATCGGAATGTGGAAAGCATTTGATGAATTAGAACAACTTGGATTTATTGATAGTCAAAGACCTAGAATGATTTCAGTTCAATCAAGTACTTGTGCTCCTATAGTTAAAGCATTCAAAGAAGGCAAAGACCATGCGGAATTTTGGGAAGATGCTCATACAATCGCTGCAGGATTAAGAGTTCCATCTGCAATAGCCGATTATTTAATTCTTCAAACTATAAGAGATTCTAAGGGTACAGCAATCGCAGTTGATGATTTAACCATCAAAATAGCTATGAATCAACTAGCAAAAGAAGAAGGAATTATGCTTTCACCAGAAGCAGCAGCGACAGTTGCATCACTGGATCTTTTAATTGATGATGGAGATATAACTAAGGAAGAAAAAGTAGTTATTTTTGGAACAGGTTCTGGATTAACTACACCTGAAGAGTGGTAAGAGATTAAACTTTAGGAATAATTTCTTCTGTTAATATTTTCATCTGTTCAATTTCCTTATTTTGAGGAAACATGAAAATGAATTGCTCAACACCTAGTTTCGAATAAGCTTTCAACCATTCTCTTATTTCTTCTATTGTTCCGTGCATGGAACCTTTATAGCGTTTTTCAATTTCTTCTGGTGAAAATCCTCTTTTCTCAGCTACTTCTTTCCAGACTTTTTTCTTCTCTTCATCTGATTCATAAATTCTAGACCAAACACCATATGTTCTACGAAGAGAATCAGGTTTTCGATCATATTTCTCACAAAGTTCATCTAGTTGTCTCATTTTATCTTCAAAATCTTCAGGAGTATAAGCCCAAGCAAGATTGATTCCATCAGCATATTTAGCTGCTATATTGAGCATTTTTGGGCGTCCATACATGGTTCCTACAAAGATAGGGGGATAGGGTTTTTGGAAAGGTTTTGGGAATGAAACAGCATTATTAAGTTGATAATAGTCACCCTGATAATTGGCTCTTTCTTGAGTCCAGAGATTTCGTATGACTTCTATTCCTTCAACCATCTGTTTGAGTCTGATACCTGTTGTGGGGAATTCTATTCCATACTGATTATATTCTGCTTGCTTCCACCCTCCACCATAGCCAAACTCAATCCTTCCTTTTGAATAATGATCTAAAGATGCTATTTGTTTAGCTAGAACGGAAGGATGTCTATAATTATTGCAGAAGACCAAAGCACCTATACGAAGTTTTTCCGTATAAGATACAGCTGCCATCATAGCTGTAAAACATTCATAAGCTAGTGTTTCAGTTGAATCTGGAGTCATCATGAAATGATCTGAAAACCAAGCATGACTAAATTGATTCTTTTCTGCAAACTGAACCATTTCTTTGATTTGCTCAAAGTTGAAACCAAATTGAGGTTCTATTTGTAGTCCAAAATCCGTCATAGGAAGTATGAGAAATATCAGTTAATAAGGATTAAGTAATTTTAGATGAAAGAAGAAGTAACTGAATAGTCAACAAACACTTAAATATGAAAAATCAAGTTTGAAGTTGATAAATTATGACATATTTGATAAGAGATTTTATGGCAAATCAAAAATTCAAAGAAGAATTTAAAGATGAATCTAGACTTATCTTAATCAACTTACGTCAAGAAATAGAGCACCTAAAACAATTGGACTTCAAAGATGAAGATTTTCAATTCCTCGTTTTAAATGAATGGTTAAAGAAACCGGTAGAAATAGTTAATCCTAAAGAAAGTGTTCTGTCGAGATTGAATTGGTATAATGCTGGAGTATTTGTGTTTACTGTTTTACCATTTATAACAGGAGCATTAAGTAGTTATATCTCTTTTAGACTACTAACATATTCTGATACTTATACCTCTCCAGCTAAATTTACAATACGTTCTGAAAAGGGTAAAGAAACGATAGCACCAAAATTATCCAATATGATGTATGAAAATGATCTTCATGTAGATAATAAGCCCCTTATGCATGATTTAGTTTTAAAAAGTCGAGGTTACTCTGAGGAAAATTATATTACAATGATTTTACAACGAAAACAGAAGATCTTGAAAGTAAATTTCAAATTCATTACTGATGATGATAAGGAAATAGCGAAAGAATATGAGGAATTGAAATCCAATAGATTTTACGATTTAGTCGATTTACCTTATGTTACACCTAACGGTGCTCGATTTATAATAAAGAGTAAATATACATTTAATTATAATTCTAAGCTAAAAAAGAAGAAAGGAGAAAAACTCAAACTTCATGAAATAGAGCAAGTTGACCCAGAATGGCTTGCTGATTATAATTCTATGTCAGAATATTGGAGTTAGAAATGGAAGAGATAGATTTAGATTTTAGGTAGTATTTCCTCCTTAAAAATCTTCATCTGTTCTAACTCTTTTTGATATGGAAACATAATAATGAAGTGGTCTAATTTGAGTTTCTGATATTCTTTCATCTTCTCTATGATCTCCTCTCTGGTTCCCACAAGAGCTCTTTTCATCCCTTTTTCAACTTCCTCTATGGGTACTTTTCTTTCTTCAGCCAATTTCTTTATAGCTTCGAGCTTTGCTTTTTCATCTTCAAAAACATCTGTCCAAGCTCCATATGATTTCTTAATCATAGAAGGATCTCTGCCTAACTCTTTAGCAATTTCATCAAATTCATCAAGCTTTTGCTTAAGTTCATCAGGAGGAATGGCCCAAACATAATTGATACCTTCAGCATGTTGAGCAGCCAATCTGGTTATCTTTGGTTTTCCTCCACCTAATCCAATCCATATAGTAGGATGAGGTTTTTGGTAGGGTTTGGGTGATGCTACAGCATCTTTAATTTTGTAATATTTACCATCAAATGTTGTTCTTTCTTCAGTCCATAGACTCTTGATTATTTGAAGAGCTTCTTCGAACATTGCTAAACGAACACCACCACTTGGAAACTCTATTCCATACTGATTGAATTCTATTTCTTTCCATCCTGTTCCAAATCCAAATTCTATTCTCCCATTACTAAAATGATCAAGTGTTGCTATTTGTTTAGCTAAAACAGCTGGATATCTATATAGATTACACAGAACTAATGGTCCAATCCTTAGTTTTTCTGTTTTAGCAGCAGCTCCCATCATTGCTGTTATACATTCATAGCAATTCTGATCAACTGAATCAGCTCTTAATAAGAAATGATCAGAGAACCAAGTATGTGTGAAGTTGTTTTTTTCAGCAGCTTGAACTATATTATAGATTTCTTGCCAAGTATACCCCATCTGAGGTTCGATCTGCACTCCAAAGGTTGTCATAATTTGATATTTCCTTGGATTTTATTAAATTTTTAGTAGAATTCTACTAATTTTTCGATAAGGAATAATTAAATATGAGTTTCAGTAAAATATTATTAATGTCAGTAATAAAGTTCTTTGATGACATGGAAGTAGATAATTTTCTGTGGCTCTCAGCAGCTTTTGTTATATTATTCGCTTCTGGTTTTGTAATAGGGTTCATAAGAGACCTTTTATGGATGATAATTCTCGCAGCTTCAATAGCTGGTTTGTTCATTATATGGTGTTCTATGTATATTATAATAAATTGGCAGGAATTGAAGAAGGAAAAGGAAATTCTAGTTGAATTACCTAGTTTTCCTGAACCAGATTTCTGTGACATGTGCAGCAAAGAATTAGAGGGAGGAGAAAGAAGGACTGATGGTAAATTCTTGATAATTATCTGCCCTCATTGTGAAGCTGAGAATATTGTATCAAGTGAAACTAAGATACAAGAAGTAGAGAAAACAATTGAGGAAGAAGAAGAGTAAATATGTCAAGAAAATTCCCAATAGTCAAATTCCTAGTTATTGCTTATTGTTTATCGCTAATTAGCCTCTTACTACTAGAAGGATATGATGTTACAAAAAATGGTAATCTTCCTAGTTTTGTAATGCTCTTCATTATTCCACTAACAGTTGCTATTATAGTATTAGTTGCATGGGTATCTAAAGGATTTAAATTATGGTTCTATAAGAGGGAAATTAATATCGAAAACAGTTTTTATGAGGTAATAGGAGTATTATTGCTTCAGGCAACTTATTGTTTCGGGTTAACTGCAGCTTGGTATAATCTTACTTTCATAGATATAACCGCTCTCTTTGTTTATGTCTTCGCTGTTATTATTCCTACAACAATTTTCTTCATTTATTTCGTAAAATTCTTCAGAAATAAACTAGATAAAAATCAAGTTATTGAAGACGATATTGTTAAAGAAGCTTCCAAGAGACAGCTAAAGACCAAACAAGAGACCAAACTTGATTTTGATTCTCTTATTCAACTTCCTGGTTTCACTTCAGAGGATATAATAGAAAAACTTGAACAAAGTGTTACATATAATGTACCGAGTAATCATAAGTTCTATGAGGTATTTACACGATTAAAAATAGAATATTATAGTTCTTTTAAGGCACTTCGATTAGTTATAAAATTGAAGAGCGATTCACTACTTTCACTAGATATACAAAGAAAAGATAGTGCTTTTACTTTTCAGAGAAATGAATTCGTTATTCCTAGGTTGGCTAATGCCTTTGTGTTAAATTCCCCGACTCCAAATGTTTGGAAGAGTCTTTTCAGGGATACATTACTCAAGGAAAACTTAGCACTTTTACGCTCAAATTTGGAACAGTTCTCTCTAAAAGGTCAATATATTGAAGCAATAGTATATTCAAACAAAGCAATACTCCAAGTCTTAAACTGGGTTGTAGATCTTAATCCTTCAATGGAGAAGATGTCTGGTTCAATTCAAGTTTCCAAAGCAGAAGCAATGCTTTGTTATAACTGTCAGGATCCTTTTGATCCTCTTGAAGATGTTTGTACTAAATGTGGAAGTCCTAGACCTAGATGTATTGTGTGCTTTCAAGATTTGAAACCTGAGATTGACACTGATGTTGTAATTCTTCCTTGTTGTAAAATCTATGCTCACAAAGAACATATGATTGTTTGGTTGAGAAAGAAACCAAGTTGTCCCAATTGTCATGCAGATTTAAGTAGATGGATAAACAAAATAGGAATATAAAAAAAGGAGTAAATATAAGTAATAGATAGAAAAAAAGGAGTTGACAATGTGGTTGATTATACTGATTTCTTGTACTTCATTCTACTTGTAGTTGTAGCTTTGATTGCAATCCCCATAAGGAGAGCACGCAGAAAAAAGAGATTAGATAGAGCTAGAAGACCTACGTATGTTAGCTACACACAACCACAACCAGCCTCTTATACTCGTCAACAAAGACCCCAGATTGATTTCAACCGAATTCTAAGAAACCTAAAAATAACTGATGATTCAAACGTTGATAGAGCATTAAATGGCATACAAATAAAAATTCCCGTTGATAATTCATACTCTCTTTTTTCAGATATTAAGATAATTCAACATCGGAACAATGCCATCAAGGTCTATGCAACCTTATCTAAAATAATACCTTCAGATCTGGAAGTAAAGAATAAACAAAAGGTTTTTTCATCGGGTGTAAATGAGATTCACGTTCCTCAACTAGCTAATGTATATTCTATTTCTACTGAAAAAGGAGAAATGTGGGTAAACATTCTTGCAATAAATAAATCTGTAGATCATCTTTTATCCTTACAAAATGAATTGGAATATTTCTATCTAAAAGAAGATTATTTTGAAGCTGTAGTCTATTCTGAAACTGGAGTTTTTAGTGTTCTAAATTTTATCAAGTTCTTACATTTCAATATTAAAAGTCTCTTCATTGATTCGAAAGAATATGATGTAGAGCAATTGATGTGTTACAATTGTGGGGATCCTTTTGATCCATTAGAGGAGGAATGCGATAAATGTTCAGCACCTCGTCCTCGATGCTTAATTTGCTACCAAGATCTAAAACCTTCAGAAAAGCAAGAGGTTGTCCAATTACCATGCTGTGAGATATATGCTCATAAAAATCACATATTAACATGGTTAAAGAAGAATAAGAAATGTCCAAACTGTCACAAAGACATTAGCCATTGGGCAAAGAAACTTATGCTTTGATAATAAAATTTGAATTTAAGAAATAAGTTGGGAATAATTGATGCGGGAACTAGATCAAACCATTTTAGGAGTAATACTTGCTGTTGTTGCTGTAATCGTTCTAGTCCTTTTTGCCCTATTTTACCCTTTCAGATATAGAAAAAAGCAACTGTATTACAAAGATACAGTAAGAAAGAAATTCTTTAAAAAAAGCCTTAACATGAAGGAAACACTTAGCTACTTTTCAAATAATTGGGATTTATCTGGAAAACTTGTAGAAGAAGTTGACACAGATAGATCTAAACATGCAGAAGCGGCATATATTTTCAACATTGAAGAATCGCATAAACTCTCTTCCTTTTCTAAAATAAGATTAACAGTTGAAGATGGAAAATATATTAGAATTCGAGCTAGTTGGAGAGAATCTATACCGTATTCTATAGATATTAGAGCTAAAAAAAGCAATATTGAATGGTATTTGTTAGGAATAGAAATACCAGTAATGAGTGAACTGTACAGAATTTTTACTCAATCCCCAAATATTTGGAAAAAGATTTTCAAGGATAATATTATTTTAGAGCGGTTCTTAGATGTTCATAAAAGTATTGTATTAATCTTTATAAGAGAAGAATATGTGGAGTTACTTGTTCTTGATGAAAGAGTCGCTATAGATCTTGTTTCAACAGTTCTTCTTATTGAAAAAGCTATACGTTCTCCTAATTTAGAAACTAAAGCAATTAAAGTTGAAAAACTTAGATGCTATAATTGCATGGATTTCATTGAACCTACAGAAGAATATTGCAACAAATGTAATTCCCCAAGACCAATTTGCATAATTTGTCATTTAGATTTACGAATTGCGGAAAAGAAGGAAATTGTTACTTTACCTTGTTGTGGAGTATATGCACATAGATCTCACTTAAACAAATGGTTGAAAATAAAATCGCAATGTCCAAACTGCCTAGCTGATATTACAGATTGGTAGGAGTCAATATCTTCCAGTTGAATTTGAATAACAATGACTTGAAACTCTAGAAAACTCATAATATAAATATACGATAGATTTTTTCAGGTATTCTCATTCAAATATGGAATAATACATAGAAAGACAAGAGGTTCATCTCCTGTGTTTCTATATCCGTGAGGTTCTTCAGGTGGAACATATAATACATCATCCTGTTTTACTTCATGTTTTTCATAGTGAGTGAATACTTCACCTTTACCATTTAAAACATAAATTTCATGCTCTTGAGGATGGCTATGTATTCCTATTTGACCTTCTGGTTTGAGTTCAAATCTTCTCATAGCAAATCTTGGTGCTCCTTCTTTTTCTCTAGAAACTAACCATCTGATTGTTGTTTTTGTAGACCCATAATCAGTTACTTCCAATTCCTCGGCTTCACTAAAATGTTTCAGTTTCAGTCTAATCACCTAATTATTTCTTAATTCCATTATTAATAAATAAATTGTGTTTAATCAAAATCATAAATATAGTTTGATGTAAAACCTTATTTATTTCCCTAGTAATCTTTTGGTAGAAATTATGGGTGAATAAAACTGAGTAAAGGATTTAATCTAGAACATCCCCTTCATTATTATAAAGAATTCCTAAGAGAGATTGACAAAACAAAGGAGTTTAGGAAGAAAATATATGAGAAAGTAGGTCTTAAAAATGCTAGAAGAGTTCTCGAAGTTGGGTGCAGACAAGGCATAATAAGTCAAGAATTGCGCAAAGAAACAGAGGCTCAAATTACAGCAATAGACTCTGATCATATTAATATAGCAAATGCTTCAGAGAAAATTAAAGGTATTGAATTCTATCGAGAAGTAGCTGATAAGCTTTCTATGAGAGATGATTCTTTTGATATAGTATTTTGTCATTATTATTTCCTCTGGAAACCTAAGCCATTTGGTGTGCTAATGGAACTGAAAAGAGTAGTTAAAGACGGAGGATATATTGTTGCCTTAGCTGAACCAGATTATTTGGGATGGATTGAAAATCCTGATTTAGGGTTGGGTAAAAACCATTTGAAAGCTTTGGAGAAGCAAGGTGGAAATCCTAATGTAGGAAGAAGACTTCTGTCGATATTCTCGTCTGGGGGTTTGGAAACCTCAATTCACATTAATACAAGAATATGGGCTCATGAGGAATTAGAAGGATGCATCGAGCATGAATGGCAAAATGTGTATGAGGCAGGTTTAGTTTCTGAAGAAGAATTCAAAGCTAAAGTTGAAGAAGAGAAGAAAATAATTGAAGAAAAACTCAAAGTCATAGCACTACCGATTTTCAGTGCCATAGGAAAGAAAGTGATTCTTCCTGATGAAGTAATTGATCCATACGATTAAGCTAATCTTTTTGTAAAATGACAACTAGATCATTACTCTCTTTTTCCTTAAAATTGTTCTTTTGATAATCTCCAAAAATGTTTGAGTTTATTTCACCAGAAGTAAATTCTCTGAAATCTTTTTCTGATATGACAAAGAATTCAGTTCTTTTCTTATGTAAATCGAATTCTTCCGATTCATAATCACTCTGATAGATTTTTTGAACATACATTGTTATTTTATCGTATTTATTTTTCCATTCCATCATTCTTACATGAAAGAGTAGTGCTCCATTGGGATCTCGCTTTAAACTTGGATTATAGAACCAATGTTCCTCGTCTCTATGCGACAAATAATTTACTACCTGAATAAGTATAATTCCCTTATCACTAAGTAGATTGATCATTTGATTTATGATGTTTCTACGCTCTGTTTCATTAAAAATGGATAGAGTGTTACCAATACAAAAAATGAAATCGAATTTCTCATTAGCTATGTTACTCTCTAAATCAAGAATATCACCGAGTATGAAATCTACTTTGTCAGTACAATTGTTTCTTTGAGCTACTATTCTCGCTTGTTCTATATTCTGCTCTGAGATATCAATTCCTATTCCTGAAAACCCCCATTTGGCAAACATAACTAAATGGTCACCAGTCCCACATGATACGTCTAGAATTCTAATATCTTTTTTCTGTATATTTTGGAGAATCTCTTGAAAGAAGGGAGCTTCACGTTTTAACCTTGGGCCCCACATCACAAGGTCTTTGTACAGAATTTCATCTTTCCAATCTATTTCCATTTTTAACAAAAATCTTATCTCAAAGTTATTTTTAATCTTATTCATCAAACAAAACTAATATTTGGCCATCCTAAACAAAATCTAGCATTTTTGCAGATATTTCTTCTTTAGTCATTTGATCTACTTCTTCGACGAACTTATCAATTTCCTTCAAGAAATCTTCAGATATTTCATCATTATCGATATTGCAGATATAAATTCGGTTATGTTGAGATAATTCAGGTTCTTCAAAATCATGAAAGAGTTCCTCTGTAAGTTTTTCACCAGGACGAATTCCAATGTTTTCAATTTTGATATCATCTTTGTCGTAATCATAAATTTGGAATAATTTATGAATAATGTCTAGCATTTTGTAGGGCTCACCCATATCTAAAACAAATAATTCTCCACCTTTACCAAGTATGGAAGCTTGAACTACTAGCTGAGCTGCTTCAGTAATAGTCATGAAGAATCTTTCCATTCTTTCATCTGTTAGAAGTACAGGACCACCATTTTCAATTTGTTTTTTGAATATCGGAATTGCACTACCGCTGCTCTCTAGAACATTACCAAATCTTACTATCATAAATTTAGTATCATTAGAATTTTGAGCAAGAACATATTTCTCAATGATTCTTTTGGAAATCCCCATAACATTAATTGGATTTACAGCCTTATCAGTTGATACAAACACAAGCCTTTCTATTTTTTCTTCTAAAGCTATCTTGATTAGGTTGATTGAGCCCTGAATGTTATTTTTGACACATTCGTGAGGGAATTGCTCCATCATGCCAACATGTTTGAAAGCTGCACAATGGTAGATGATGTCTGGCTTATATTTTCTGATAATTTTGCTTAATCTTTTCTCATCTCTAATATTGGCAAGAGCTGGGATAAAAGTAATCTTCTTATGATTCTGGTTCATCTGATTTGCCAATTCAAAAAGAGGTGTTTCAGCTACATCAAAACCAATGATTTGCTTTGGAAAGCATCCAGCTAATTGAATGCAAATCTCTGACCCAATTGATCCTGCTGCGCCTGTTATCAATATAGTATAATTCTCAATCTCTTTCATTGATGCTTCTGTAAGAACATTTTCAATAGGGGCTCGAATCAGATCTCTAACGCTTATTCTTCTTGGTGCAGAAATAGTATTTATCTTCAAATTCTGGAATATTGGAGGAACTATCATGAAACTAGATGATGTTTGATGAATTATGTCAACAATTCTAGTAATGGTTTTTCCTGTAGCTGATGGAATTGCTATAATTGACAATCCAATTTCAAATTTTTCAACGATTTCAGGAATTTGCTCGGTGTTTCCTAAAACAAATAAAGTTTCAATTTTTGTACTTAGTTTTTCAGGATCATCATCAATAAAACCCACAACTTGATAATTCTTATATTTTGGTTGATTCAATTCAGTCAAAAGTAATAATCCAGCTTTTCCAGCACCAACTATTAAAACGTTAGAGGATTGACTCATCGTAATTGAAATTGCTTTGGTTGTTTTTTAAAGTTTTGAAACACCTTCATAATTCAGCTTAAATTCCATCTCACAGAATCTTCTATCGAAAATTTAGGTTGAAAACTGCAACATTTAGCTAATTTTGAATTATCTAACCAAATTTTAGTGGGGGTTTTATCAGGTTGTGAATAAGTTACGAGAGCCCGTTTTTCTGAAATCTTCTCATAGACTTTTATCAATTCTAAATTTGAGAGAAGTTGATTGGCGGAGATATTAAAAACATCACCAGTTATGCCAATCATTTCCTGTAGAAGCAATAGCGCAGAACAGGTATCTCTAACATCAATGTAGTCCCTAACATCTAAGGAATTAGAAATTTCAACTTTGATAGTTTTCTCATTTTGCTTAAATCTCTCTGTAAGAAATCCAGATAATAAATGAGTTGATACACCCTTGCCAACAAGAGAACCTGGTCTAGTACACAATACATCAATACCATATTTCTCGTGGAAACTTAAAGCGATTTTTTCTTGGTTATCCTTTGTTTCACCATAATAGCTCAAAGGTTGGGTTTGTTGATTTTCCTTTAACGGTTTAGTAATAGAACTATCAGCGCCATACTGAGCAGATGAACCTAAAACCAATATTTTACTCTCTAATTCTGAATCACGAAATCCCTCAATAAAACTTTGAAAAGAAGAAACATTGGTAGAATACATTTCTTCTTTAGTACCTCGAAATAAGCCTACTAAATGGAATATCATATCTGGTTCAATTGCTCTTAGTTTTTTTTTCCAGTCAACATTTGAATTGAAATTCAAAGCTTCATAATTGTAATTGGTGTTTTTGTTTGATTTAAGATCAAATCCAAAAATTTCCCAATCTGGCCTTTCTGTTTGAATATGTTTAACTAAGTTGACTCCAAGAAAACCACTTGAACCTGTGATTAATATTCTCATCAGAAAAGTATAAGTTATATCCTTTAATAATTTTATCTGACTGATTTAGAAATCATATTGCTCATTTATTAAAAAGACTCAAACAAATTTCCTCAAATTTCTCTAGAAACTTATCATATCGAAATTGTTCGTTAAATAACTCAATTCCTTTCAAATTTGCTGTTTTTGTTGTTTGTAATTTTTTTAATTCACTGATAACTTCTTCATTTGTTTCAGATAAAATTACTCCAGGCAAGGGATAATTGTGAATTACATACCTCCCCTTAGAATAAGCTTCTACTATAATTTTAGGAAAACCATCATGTTCAGTCATGCGAACAATAACGCTAATCTTTGACCAAATCTCACTAATATTGATGTATCCTAGAAAATGAAGATTGTTTTGATTGTATTTTTCCTTATAGTCTGCAGAATCAAAGTGACCAACAAAATAAAAATCAACATCTTGAACTTCTTTTGAAATTTTGATTACCCTATCAACACCATAGAGTTTTTCTCTTCCTGCTATAAAATAAACCAAAACACCCAGTTTCTTCGGCATAGGAATATCTTCTGTTTCTATATCTGAACCATGAAAGAGGACAGTACTTTCTATTCCTATTTTATCGAGTTCTTCCTTTATTCTTGTCGATACTGAAATATGTGAGTCGACTAATTTTGAGAATATTTTTGTTTGTAGTTTTCTTTTCCAATTTTGAACAGAAAGAACTGAATCAGACCCAACCCAGTGACATATTGTTTTTTTTCTACAAAGTTTTCCAATTACAAACCAAGGCCATGCAGATTGAAAATATGCTCCTAGAATAATATCTGAATCCTTGATCTGTTTTTTCTTGGGAAAATGAGTTGTTGGTAATAAATTAGTGTTATACCCTCTTTTTTCCAGAGCTTGGTTGAGTGATTCGGTATGCGCACCAACTAAGCTGAGTTTCAAATCTTTAAGGCTCTTTGGAGTAGGCATTTGATTCAACCTTGTCTGCAACTTTGAGATAAGTGTTAATGATTTATTAGCTTTATTAATTGTTGGTTTAGTTTCGGTTGACAGCAAAGACTATATTTTTCTTAATGAATTTGAATATGGTAATAACAGTGAATGAATTTGAGAATTTTAGGAAACATAGAGAAGAGATGAATGAAAAAATCTTTGCTTTACAGAATAAACAAATTAAAAGATTTTACGCTTTAGATACAGGAGCATACTTAGATGGTGCTTTGTCTACCAAATTTAAGGAATTATTAGGGCTTTCAACTTCATTAGTACTGAGATGCGAGGATTGTATTCGCTATCATATAATCAGATCCGTTCAAGAAGGATGCAGCGATGATGAAATAGCGGAAACATTAGCGGTATCTCTTATTGTTGGAGGATCTATAGTTATTCCTGAAATGAGAAGAGCTGTAGATGTCTTGTCTCAATTAAGAGAAAAACAAGCAAATGATGAATCTATAGAAGATTTACTTTAACATCAATTTTCACAAGGAGTAACTCTTTAGTTTAGTCACTTCAGCATTCATCAATGTTTTAGCTTCTGATAAACCTTTATTCATCTTTAGAGCATTTTTATAACAATTTATAGCTTCTTCTCCCGTATGAAGTTTACCAAGATTTAACCAATCCTCACTGGATTGAGGTTGTTTATCATCTAGAACATACTTCAAGCACTCACAAGGTTCTCCAAACTCAACAAAAATCATCTCTTGTTCAATGAATTGAGTTGAACCAGGAGGTAAAACTGAAGTGAAAAATTCTTCTTTATACTGAGGATCTTGATGTTTTCTAGATACTAACCATATCCATCTAGGTGGATCCATATATGTTAGTAAGACATGTGTCTTATGCTCTATTTTTGTTTTGCATTTTGGACAATATGAAAAATTTACCTTACCTTCGATGACATCTTTGACATCCTTAGGATTTTCAGATAAATTTATCGCTTCCCCTACTCTTTTCTTTATTTTGGTTCCACAATCGTGGCACTCAATCTCTTTTAACGGCAATTTGAACCCCTTCTAACTATTTTATTATCAATAACTACATAAGTTAACATCCTTTATATAATTTGTCCTTCACAGTAAGGCGAATGGAAGAAAAAAAACTTGTTAAAACACTTTTGCAAGCCTCCATAGTGGTTTCTTTACTCGCCTTTCTTGATGCACTCTATCTTTTGTATATGGAACTTTCAGGAAATTTTCATTGTTTAATTAATCAAGGTATTTTCCAGTGTGAAACAGTAAATACCAGTCCTTATGCAAAATTCTTGGGTGTTCATGTAAGTCTCTGGGGAGTAATTTTTTATCTAATTTTCATTACACTACTATTTCTAGCATTGTTCAACAAGAATGAATATTGGTTGAGTTTCTTCCTCCCAGTTGCGAGTTTATGGGGATTAGGTTTTTCAATCTATCTTACTTCAGTAGAGATTTTTAAAATTAAATTCTTCTGTGAATTTTGTCTACTTTCTGCTATATGCTCAGTAATCTTGTTTGTCTTAGTTCTGATTTCAAAAAAGAAGTATTTCAAATCATTTTTTGCAAAACTAGACTTCTGGAATATGTTTAGGAGAACTAACTGAAAATTTGCACTTAGACATATATATAAGTGGCTGAGCATTAAACATGCTAATTAGGAAGATGTTTCAATTGAAAAAAAGATTTATGATTAAATTTATTACTCTATTCTCACTTCTAATTATTAGTATAATTTTCAATCAATCAACTGCAATTACAAGCGAAGTTCCTCTAGAAACTGAGGATAATTTTTCAAGCCAAATTTCATTGCTAACAACTTCTTTCCCAATCAATATTTACTCTGACGCAGATTTTGTAACCTTAGGGCTACCTGGAAATGGATCAATTGATAATCCATATCGAATAGAAGATTATCTTATTCAAGATTCTGTAGGATATGGGATATTTGTCAGTAGTGTAACACAATATTTTGTTATTCAGAACTGTGTAGTTAGAAACTCTTTTTTTGCTGGAATTCTTATACGAAAAGCTAACAATGGTACTGGGAATGTAAGCAATAATATCTGTGAAAATAATGGAAATGCAGGTATTCTTATTCTAGAATCTGAAGGAGTCACTGCAGAAAATAATTATTGTAATGGTAATCAATATGGATTGGAAGTACGATTCTCTCCAGATAGTTACATATTCAATAATACTTGTGGATCTAATCTGAATAGTGGGATGTATTTGAGACAAGAAATACAAGGTAGTGTATTCGCAAATAATTCTCTCATTAACAACAATTTCTTTGGGATGGATTTTCTCAGAGCTAATGGTTCTTTTGTTTATAATAGCACCTTTGAAAATAATGGTGTGAGAATATATGAGGAAAGCCTAGAGTCATACTTACTTTATGAATTTCTTGAAAATAAAGTAAATAACCAAAAAATAGGTTATTTCAAAAACGTTGAATCTCTTTACCTAACTGATACAGAGTACGGGCAAATTTTCCTATTCAACTGTTCCAATGTTTTTATTGAGAATCAAAACTTTGTTAGAACACTTTTCGGACTTTACACTTATGAGAGCTCAAATTGTACATTTCATAATAACATCTTTGATTCAAACTTAGGTCATGGAATTGATGTTTTTAATTCTAACAAAATAATAATCGATTCAAACACATTCAACAATAATTCAAACGGTTTGAACTTCTACAACTCTCCCAATATGACAATAAGCAATAATGTATTTTATAGTGATGGATTGGTTATTGAGAATGCAGATATCGAAATTCTAGCTACTTATATTGTTGAAAATAACACTGTAAATGACAAACCATTAGGATTCTTCTTTAATAATCACAGCTTAGTTCTATCTGGAGCGGTACAATACGGAGAGATTCTAGTCATAAACTCTTCAAATATAGAAATACATAATCAAACCATTAATGACACTCAGATAGGAATAATCTTCGCGTTTTCCAATTCCTGCAGTATTTTTAATTCTGTATTAACAAATATGATTACAAGTATAGTTGTATTCGGATGCAATGATATAACAATCTCAGATAATAGAATCGAAGATAACATAGATGGTATTATAGCAGTTTACGTCAGTTCTTTGGAAATTAATAATAACATCATTTCTAATAATTTAGATGACGGAATGGAGATTAGTTACTGTGACAATGTTAGTATTGACAATAACATCTGTGAATTTAATGTTTGGGGTTTGGAATTACGATATACTGAAAACGTAAATGTATCCAGCTCAATATTTCAGCAAAATGCCTTTATGAATCTCTTTGCATACTATACTTCTGATATGATTATTTACAACACTACTTGTGCTTTTGCTGAACGGGGATTATATTTTGCATTTGTTAATGACGTCTATGTATATGAATCGAAAATGCTGAATAACAATGTGGATGGGGTCTTCATGATTAATATCTTAAGAGTAGAATTTTATTCAAACAATATTAGCTACAATTTCTTTGGAATTAAAGCTAAGATTTCTGATTATTGCACATTTACTTACAACACATTTAGAGAAAATTTAGAATATGGCATATCTCTAGATATTCGTTGTGATCATAACTTGGTTCACCATAATTATTTCATAAATAACCAAGTGAATGATGTTACAGGTATGAAATCTCAAGGTTGGGATGACGGGTACAATAACACATGGTACGATATTATCACTCAAGAAGGTAATTGGTGGTCGAATATTGAAAGCTACGCATATAGGATTGGAGGTTATGGTTATTCTGTTGATATTTTTCCCTTAAATCCAAAAGAACCTGTCACACCTACACCTACACCCACACCAACAAAAACTGATTTTCTGTTCACAATACCTATTCTATTTACATCGAGTATGATGGTTATTTTCAGAATAAGAAAGCGATTGAAAAAATAATCAAATTCTCTTTTATTTATCTTTTTTCTCAAACACATTTAAAAAACATAGAATCATATTTTTATTGAATGACTGCAGATAATCATGATTTTTCCGATTTAATCCGTAAGAACAGGCTTTCAGGGACAGCTAGTGAATTGTCTCCTGAAAGAGCTGCTACTCTCGGAGCGTTGTTAGGAAGTTATCTGGGAGGAGAGGAAGCAGTTGTTGTTTCTGCAAGAGATTTTCGAAAAGATACTAGAATGATTAGCAGAGCATTTAGTTCTGGTTTGATTAGTGTAGGAACAACTGTTTTTGATCTGCATGCTAGTTCTCTACCTGTCGTTCAATTTGCTCTTAGACGTTTTAGTGCTCATGCGGGAATTCATCTAGCAGCTGCACATAGAACATCAAATAAGATCAACATAAGAATTTTTGATCAAACAGGTGTCGAAATTCCCTTTCCTGATATTTTTTCAAAAAACAAAGTTTCTCAAATAAAAATTCAAAGATCTCAACCTCAAAAAATAGCTGATATTTTATCTGTAAAACAAGCTAATGATCTCTATAGAGCAGCTATTAGTTCTGCTGTAGGAACAGAAATTTTGAAACAGCAGAATTATTCAGTTGTTGTAGATTGTGCCTTTGGACCAATGGCAGAAGTTTTTCCGAATATTCTAGCTGAGCAAGGATGCAATGTACTTACATTAAATGCTTTCAAACCAGAAGGAATACCTGAATCCTTACCTAGTCCAATATCACTATCAATATTATCTAGGACAATCGTGGCAGCAAATGGTGATTTAGGGATAGCATTTGATCCTAGCGGTTCAAGAGCTCTTTACCTAGACGAACATGGTAGAATGATAGATCCTTGTATAATTGTAACAATTCTTCTCCAGAACAAGATGATTGGAAGAAAGAAAGGGAAAGTTGTTCTATCTCATACATTATGGCCTCTTGAAACATGGCTCAAAGACAATGGGATAGAGGTAATCTTTTCGAATGATTTTCCTGGAGAACTTGCCAAAACAATACAGTTTCACAGAGCAATGTTTGGTGCTAATGAACAAGGTAATTACATTCACCCAACGATTTCTAATGAATCTGAACCCTTTATGTCAACTCTCTTACTTTTGTTATCTTTTGCAAGAGATGAAAGGCACAAGTATATTTCCACCTTTGTAGAAGAACGAGATATATGCAATAAAGAGATATTCGAAGAGAAATCTTATTCACTTGTTTCGAACCCAGAATTGTTCTTAAAAAAAATTTATGAGGATGATAGTCTAAACATGAGAATAAATACATTAAACGGTGTTAAGATCATTCATGGTGACAGACAATGGAGCCATATCTTCAGCACTATTATACCGAGTAGAATCATAATAAAAGTCTGTGCTGAGAATAGCGAAGATAGAGAAAGAATAATGAATGAAACATATCAAATGGTTGAAACACTTGATGGTGAGTTATCTTGAAAAATAAGATGAAAAAGGTAAGAAATGAAGTAGATAAGATTAATGTATGTTTAAAGTGTGGGAGACCAATAGCTAAAAGAGAAAAGTTCTGTATGAGTTGTGGAATTATACTAAACATTCGGCAACATTATCCACATAACCTATTGTGAGTCCTTCAAAAATTACCTTTGTTCAACAAAATTAAAGAATGAGTATTTTTAGTAGTTCTTAATGACCAAAGGATATCTCAATTTTGTTCTACATGGGCACTTACCCTTTGTCTTAGAACAAGGAGTTTGGCCCCATGGAGAGGTGTGGTTATATGAAGCAGCAGCTGAAACTTATACACCCACACTTTCTATGTTATCCAATCTAAGTGAAAATGAAGGATTCTCAAATCTGCTAACCATTGGTTTAACTCCGGTTTTAACTGAACAATTGGCTCATCCTAGATTCAAAGCGGGTTTTGAGAATTATCTTAATGATAGGATTGATACTAGTTATAAAGATAAGGATCATTTTAATTGGATAGGTGAAAGTGATTTAGCACATCTTGCAGAAAGATGGGCAAACTACTACTCTTCCGTAAGACAGCAATTCGTTGAAAGATTCAACCGAAACCTAACTGATGGTTATAGACATCTTCAAGATAAAGAAGTCATAGAGATTATCACTAGTGGTCTAACTCATGGATATCTTCCGCTTCTTGGAAAAGAAGAAACTGTTAACGCTCAAATCAAAGCAGGGCAAAGCATTTACAAACATCGATATGGAGGAAATGATTCTCAAGGTTTTTGGCTTCCTGAATTAGCTTATAGACCTGGTTATAAATGGAAAAATCCAGTTACAGGAGAAGTTATAGATCGAAAGGGTGTAGACTATTATCTACAGAAAAACAATGTCAAATACTTCCTCGTTGATACACCTCTGCTGAAAGGTGGAAAGGGAATAGGAGCTTATCTTGATAGATTTGATGCATTGAAATTACTTTGGAATCAATTTGAAAAAGAAAAACCGGAGATTCAAGGATATGATCTAACACCTTACAGACCGTATATTGTTGAAGATTCTAAAGAATATGATAATGAAATCAATTTCTTTACAAGAGATACAAAGACTGGAGTAATGGTTTGGTCAGGAGATATTGGTTTCCCAGGTGATGAATATTACTTAGAATTTCACAAAAAGCATTTTCCAAGTGGAAACAGATATTGGCGAACTACTGGTAAGGATGTAGATTTAGGTAACAAGGAAATCTATAATGACCAAAAAACAGTTGAGAGATTGGATGAAAATTCTGAACATTTCTTCAAAATAACTAAAGAAACTCTTATAGAAAATTACAATAACACAAAAGAACCAGGAATTCTTGTAAGTCCGTATGATTTTGAGCTGTTCGGACATTGGTGGATGGAGGGGATCGGGTTTCTAGAAAGAGTACTCAAACATGTTTACAATGATGATGAAATAGAAACTACGACTAGTAAGAATTATCTAAAATTGTATCCACCTGATAAAGAAACATTTGTCTCTCTACCTGAGGGATCGTGGGGAGAAGGGAATTTTCATTGGATTTGGCTGAATGATAACACTAAGTGGTGCTGGAAATATATTTACGAAGTAGAAGATCTTTATCTGGAAGCAATTGAGGAATTCAAAAACACTAACTACCCTCTATTTGATGTTGCTAAAAGGCTTATTAATCAATTAGGTAGAGAGTTATTCTTACTATCCTCTTCAGACTGGGAGTTTCTTATATCGACTTGGGCAGCTCGTGACTATGCAGAACATAGAATTACAACACACTATGAGCATTTCAAAAAATTATTAGTTCTTTTTAAGAAATGTAAAACTGAAAGTTTGTCTACTACTGAATATCAATTGCTTGAAAAAATAGAGAAGGAAGATAGTATCGCTTGGGAACAGGATGTCTATAAATGGTTTGAGCTTCCTTAGATAATCTTTTTCATTTTCTTAATTTTTGCTTTCAAATAGACTTTTTGCCATTGCTTAGCTGCATTTTTCCAAGAAAAGTCTTTGTTCATTATGTTCTTCTGCAACTTTGTAAACTTTCCTTTGTCTTCTTTATAGAGTTTTACTCCTCTTTCTACTGCTTCAAAGAAACGATCAGCATTGATTCTTTCAAATACAAAACCTGATCCTTCTCCTGTTTCTTCGTTATAATCTTGAACTGTATCTGCTAATCCTCCTGTTTTCCTGACTATTGGAACAGCTCCATAGAGCATGGAGTACAGTTGATTCAACCCACATGGTTCGTATTTACTTGGCATTAGAAAGAAATCTGAAGCTGCTTCAATTTGATGTGCTAATCTGTTATCAAATTCAATGTTAATTGAACAATCTTGAGGGTATTTCTTTTCTTTATTTTTGAAGCTCTTCTCTAATTTTGGATCTCCTGTTCCTAGTAGAACGAACTGAACACCAAGATCCATAATTTTAGTGAACTTCTTTAAGATTAAATCCAATCCTTTTTGAGTTGCTAATCTTGTAATTATACCTAACATGGGTTTATCAGATACATTTAGATTAAGCTTATCTTGGAGATAATTCTTGCAATCTTCTTTCCCCTTCAGGTTCCTAGAATCATATTTTTTCGGAATTAATTCATCGGTTTTTGGATTCCATACAGCAAGATCAATTCCATGAACAATTCCATAAAGATCATCTTTTCTTGTTTGAATTATCTTCTCCAACCCATATCCAAATTGCTTAGTTTGAATCTCTTCAGCATATTTTGAACTTACAGTGGTGAGAACATCAGTATAAACGATTCCAGCTTTCATGAAATTTATGAGACCATGGAAACCTAAAAGGTCATCATCCAGATATATTTCAGGAATGTTAACATCTTCAATTGTCTCAAAACCATATACTCCTTGATACCCAATATTATGGATGGTAAAAACCGATTTAGAACTTTTGAATAAATTGTGTTCACCATACTCAGTCTTTAAGAAGAAAGGTAATAATCCAGAATGCCAGTCATTTACATGGAATATGTCGATAGGTGCTTCTAGTAGCTCTAAAGCTGTAAATATTGATTTCATAAAACTGATGAATCTAATGGGACTGTCTGGGTAATCCTCACCGTCCTCACCAACATATATGCCATCGCGATAAAGATAAGTGTTTTTTATGAAATAGACTGAGATTTCACTATCGGGATGAGTAGTTTCATATAAATCGAAAACAACTTCTACTTTATCACCAATAGGTGCTAAAAGATCTTTCTTAACTAATTTGATATTATGCTTTTTAACATCTATACTTTTGTACAAAGGTGTGAATATGGTTACATTATGTCCAAGTTGTTCCATTGCTTTTGGTATTGCAGATGAAACGTCTCCTAATCCACCTGTTTTTGAATAAGGTACAACTTCAGCAGATACAAATACTATCTTCATTTTTATTCCTCTATTTTTGCTACAATGTCTACTATTCTTTTAATTATGTCATTTGATAGGTTAAAAATTATTTGTTGCGAATCCTCTGATAAATCCTCAATCATTTTACCTAAAGTATTTCGCTGATATTTTAGACCAGTATGAATTAATTCAGGTCCCCAACTATATCGAGATGCCCACCAGAACTGGCATGAATACTGCGCAGCATGATAGTCATCTAGCCAATCTCCACTTGCCAGATATTGCTTTATTTGATCCAGTAATCTCAGATGAGTATGTTGCAGCTGATGGACAGGGTTTGCAGGATGATCCCAAAGTGGGTAAGGGATATCATCTTCCAAATCCTCTTCAGAAGTTGACCATGAAGAAGATGTAATATTTGAAATTACACGAGTTATAGGATAGTTTGCAGCACATTTGGATAATGTGACTGTTTCTACCATAGCTGCTAACTCAAAGAAAAAATCATAGTATTCGTCATGGTGTTCACCAAACGTTTCTAAGTCCATAGCTAAAACTATTGGATAATCTCTCATTTTATATTTTATTTGAAGTTCCCTTAATCCTGAAGTAACATCTCTTTTGAAATGATTAAAGGAAATTTTGTTACTAATTTCTTTATCTCTCTTGATCGTTAAAATGGATTTTCCATTTTCTAAGACATAATTCCCTCCTATTAATTGGTAATAACTATTTTCTGGAACTACAATAATATCATAATTCTTCTCTATAATCTGTGGAATGATATCTTCAGATACAGCTAATTCAGGAGGAAAGAAAACTCTTGTATTCAAACCTAAGATATTTCGAATATAATCCTTCTGCTTCCCAATTTGATATTTTTGATTATCAATAGAAGTCATAGGTAAAATCGGATGGTAGAAAGCTGAACCCATTATTTCTATTTGATTAGCTAATATCGCTTTCTCAATTAACACTAAAACATCTGGATAATCTACAGCTAATTTTTCCAAAAGACATCCAGTAATATTTAGTGTAATTTTAGTGTTCTTATTTTTTAGCAGATTCTCGAAGAAGGGAATATAACAATTAGTAATGATTCTATCTAGAATCTCTCTTTTTTGTGTAATTGGTTGGTAAGCATGTAAAATGAAAACTGCTGTTACAGACTCTCTATTCTCCATGGTTGTTACCCCAATATTGTGCTTATTTGATATCTTTTAAGCTTTCCTTCATTATAGCAGCTACATCTTCTGGAAACATTGTTGCTATTCTGTAAGTTTCCATAATTTCTGCTCCACCAATTCTTTGTATAGGAATAATATCTATGATTAAATGCATTCCCGATTCATATCCAACATTATCTTGTCTGAAAAGAATATTTCTGTCTTGCAATAAATGCATACTTGGGTTAGTACCTCTAATGAAGTTGTCAAGAGCTTTGTTAGCAATGACCATAGCCTCTGCTAAATCAGCTATTTGTTTATCATCTAAATAGATAAATTGTGAAACGTGTCTTTTAGGAAATATTCTAAGTTGACCATCTCTTTCTGGTGAAAAGGCTGTTACAACTAACCAATCATCATTTTCAAATACTGTTCTCTCTTTGAGAAGCAAATCTTGTCCTATAGGATCTATGATTTTTTTATCTCCTTTTGATAGCTCGCAAGCAAGACAATAATTAATATTATTTTTTAGCTTCTTATGAAAGCCTGGAACACTTAGAAAGCCAAGAGATGTCCATCCATGTCCAATTTCATTTGCATAAATGTAGGTCTGTGAATGTAAATGACATATGCTAGCTCCTGCTTCTTCACCAATGTTAAAGAAATGAAGCAAAGTTAGTTTTTCTGTATTATATTTAGACTTAAGTTCAGAAATTGAATTCTTCTGTGCTAACCTTGTAGTGAGTAGAAGTTTTTCAACTTCCTTGATAGGTACTTCTGAAAGTGTATCATAATGGTTTGTAAGCAGATGTACTAATCCAATCCCTACGCTCTTATCTCGAATAGAAGTTATTTGTTGAACATTATCATAGAGAACCCTTGCCATAGGCGTAAACAAGTTGACTATGGAAATAGCTCTGTAATCAGTTAATTTTGATTTAACAGAATTTATACTAAGGGCGTCTTCAACTTTTTCTGAATCCTTTGATAGAAGAACAGCAGGAAGAGTACCTTCAACTACTTTACAGAAAGAATCATCCTTAGGTGAATGAAAACTTTCGTCTTTATCATTACTATGTTCAAATGGTCTATTTCCTCTAATAAGAGAAAATTGTGTAATATGACCTACTTTAGTGTTGAATTCATTAATTATAGTTCTAAATGAATCAAACCTTTCCAAAGGCATATTTTCTATGTTTTTGTAAATACCCCAGTGACCTTCCTCTACCAAATAGTTCACCCTTAATAACCACACTGCCAAAAGTATTGTTCTTAAAATTGACGATAGGACTCTTTTTTATTCTCCCTTCGTAAAATAAGCTTTTTAAACAAAGAAGAAAGAATACAATTAGAATCAGAATAAAGTGAGTCTATGCTAGGAAAAGTTCATTCGCTTAAACCAATTCTTTTCAAAGATATGATGATAGAAAGTCACGAGCAAATTGCCAAAGAAAAAGAAAATATCAACGCGATTAATGTTTTTCCAATTCCTGATGGAGATACTGGCTCTAACATTTATTACACCTTACGAGCTATTGTTGATGAAGTGAACTTAATTGATGATGGAAATGGTGAGAAGATTTTCCAAGCTATTAGCAAGGGAAGCTTTGTCGGAGCTAAAGGTAATTCTGGTGTTATTTATTCTCAATTTCTTATAGGTGTTGTTGATTATCTGGATACTGCTAAAGAAGTCACTCCAGCTACTTTCACAGAAGCTCTTAAGGATGGAACAGAATTTGCTTATGAATCTGTTCTTAACCCAACTGAAGGGACAATTTTGACTGTTATGAAAGAAGTTACAGAAAAAGCTGTTGAACTTATAACACAAAATCCTGAAATCAATTGGATAGACTTTATCAATCTTCTAGTCGAAACCAGTTGGGATTGCCTAAGAAGAACTAAGGAAATGTTAGATGTTTTAAAAGAAGCTAATGTGGTAGATGCAGGTGCAAAAGGGTTTGTTCATATTCTTGAATCATGGCGAGATATTATTGCGAAGGAATAAGTTGTAGAAGCTGATTCAATGCGTTTTTTTATAATAACTGGCAGAAGGCACATTGGTAAAACAACATTTTTGCTAGAATTAATTGAAGATTTAAAAAATTCTTTTACCATCGGTGGAGTCTTAACACTAGGTGATGAGAAGAAAGCATTTGTAAATTTGCAAAATGGAACAAAATGCGATTATTATAAAGAAAATGACTCTATCAAGGAACAAATAGGGAATTATATAATTTCTGAGAAAGCGATTAAGTTTGCAGAACAAGCGATTACAACAGCTATTGATTCTAAGATCATTATAATTGATGAATTTGGAAGACTGGAAAGAGAAAAAAAAGGATTGTATAATGCTATAATAAATTTGGTTGAGCAAATCAGAGATAAAGAAGGAACAATATTGTTAATGGTAATTCAAATAGATGTAGTAGATAAAGCAATAAAACTTCTAAATTTAGAACCTGAAGAAATAGGGGCTCTGAAAAAGAAACATAATAACAAAATAATCCGCGAAAGGCTACTAGAAAGGCTGTAGAGGTCAAAATTGAGGGAGGGAGGGTTGTGAGAAATAAAACAAATTACTCACAACCAAAATATAAATCACACAAGCTTATATAAATTGATTCTTTTTTGCTTTCTACTATTTGAAAGCTCCATTAGGAAAATTAATTTATGAATATTTAAACTCAAGATTCTTTTGTGACTAGGCAAAGTCGAAATAGAGACGCTTTCCTCCAGAAACTTAAAGCAAGCACAGAAACAATCAAGAAAATAAGTAGTGTGATTATCCCATCAGCAGGTATTTTCCTCATCTTAGAATTCACTGTGGGGGGCTTATTTGCTATTGGTATAGCGCTTACTTTTACTGGTTTAACCGCTTTTACTAGTCTTATTTTCAAAGTTATAAAACGTCAATTTGAACTAATTGAGGGACTAGTTGAAAAACACTTGGAGAAACTCTTCTCAGAATAGGAATAACCTTATTATGTAGACATTTATTAGGTGGATAGAATAGTTAAAAAGAAAAAAATTAGCTAGCTTTGAAAAAAAAAATAAATACGGATTAGAAGAGAAAATGCGTACATCAGAAGAAATATTTTCACTTACTAAAGAACAGAAAAAAAGCATTCAAAGCTTTTTGAAACAAGGGAGAAGAGATGTTCCTACTTTTCTAGATGAAGGAGCATCAGAAATTACCTATGTTCCGATTGATGATGGAGAACTAAGAATATTCCATCATAAACCAGATAATATTACAACAAAGAGGCCTGTAGTTTTTGTTCCTGGTTATGTGGCCAACCCAATTTCTTGGGTAGATTTTCATGTTCCTCATCAAGGATTTGGTGAGTATTATTATCTAGAAACAAGGGAAAAAAGATCTAGTAGAATTAAGAAGACTCGAAAAACTTCGATGACTGTGAACCAAACCGCAAAAGATTTAGGTAAAGCAATTGAAAACTTAGGATTGAAAGATAAAGACTTTGTTTTGTACGGTTCAAGCTATGGTTCAACAGTTATTTTGGAGGGTTTAATTCAAGGTTATTTCACAGCTCCAACTATAGTAATTCACGATCCAATGGTGAAATGGGTCTATGATAAATCAGGTTATAATCTTATGATGAAAGTTGTACCCCAGTTCATTTTATCAGCTTTGAGAATGCCATTAGCTCACCTATTCCTATTGGGGATGGACAATAAAGCAAACAAGGAAAGGATGTTAGACTTTTGTAGAGGTATACAACCATGGAAATTCAAACGATGTACGTTGCAAAACAATAAGCTGAATCTTTATGACGAACTGAAGAAAATAAAGGAAGAAGTATTTCTCACAACAGGTCCTCTGGATAGATATCACCTAAGAATTGAATATTATAACTATACAAAAGAGATGCCACAGGGAAGACTAATTTTCATGGATACCCCAGATACAGAAAGGCAATTAATAGCTGGAATAATCGGAACTGAATTTATGAAAATAACTAAAGATGATAGTATACCTGAGTCTATAAAACAATTTGAAATAGATTTAGAAAGATGATATGCTTGTTATCCAACATGACTGTCTGAAGATACTAATTCTACGGGCATAAAAATTCCATATGTTTATCAATTCAAAAACTGATCTATTTTTAGAAGGATCAGTGTGATTTTTGAAAACTAAGGATAAGAAGAAAAAGAAAAAGATTGAAGGTAATTGTTATTTCTGTAATCAAGAGCTAAAGCAAATTGACAAAACTGCAAAGATTCGCTTAGGATGCTGCTATATTGTTGCTCACAAGAAAGAATTGTATAAATGGTTTTTGAAAAATCAACACTGTCCAAATTGTTTAAGTGTTCACAAACAAGAAAGAACAAAATTGCTGAATTGGGGAATGAATAGGGAGAGTCCTAAAAGAAAGCATCAAAAGACACAATCAATTGAACAAAGGAAGGGTAAACAAATTCAATTTGAGAAGAAATTAAGGGATTAACCATTTTCCTGCTTTGTAAATTTCTTTTCCATCTAGATAAATAATTGAATCTTCACTTTTCATGTCTTTTAGAATATCCCAGTGAATAGCTGCTTCATTCTTAGAACCAATTTGAGCAAAACCACTTCCCAAAGCTAAATGGACAGTTCCACCCATTTTCTCATCAAAAAGCATGTTTTTAGTAAATTTCTGAATGCCATAATTAGTTCCTATAGCTACTTCTCCCAGGATATCAGCATTTTCAATTTCCAAGACTTTCTCAAGAAGTTCTTGACCTTTGGAAGCTGAGTGTTCAACAACTTTGCCATCTTTAAACTTTAACCAAATATCTTCAACTTCTTTACCCATAAAAATCCCAGGATAAGTGAAACGAATAGTTCCATTTACTGCATCTTCAACAGGTGATGTGAATACCTCTCCATCGGGAAGATTCTTATCTCCACAAGCGTTAATCCATCCCCTTCCCTCAATACTCAAAACCAAATCGGTATCCTCTCCCACAATTCTAAGCTCTTTTCCTGTGTTTAGAATACTAACAATTCCATCTTGTTCTTCCTTAACTGATTTCCAATGAGCAACTGGATCAGGTTTGTCCAAGGCTAAAGCTTTGTAGACAAATTCTTTGTATTCAATAGTTCCCATATTTGCTTCCTGAGCAAACGCTGGGGAAGGATAAGGACAAATAACCCAATCTAATTCTCCTGAAGCAGATCTCTCGAAATATACTTTGGTCATTTCCTTATTTGCTTCTCTAGCTTGCATCTGTTTAGCAGAATCTACATTAGCAAGTGCTTTTCTATTTGTGGAACTAAAGACATTGATATACTTATCAATTTTTTTTATCATATCAATAGCAAAAGGATTTGCATAATTCAACTGATGTTCTTGTGCGTATTTGAAAAATAACTCAGCTGTTCCAGGGATTGCTAAATTTGTATTAACTACATGTCCTCCAGCTTTAACGCATTCAATATTTAATTCTCTAACTAAATCGGCAGAGTCTATACCACCAGTAATCATAACGGTATGACCTTTTTGTACTCTAACGGAGTAATTTACAACAAGTTTTGCTAGTTTTTCATTAAAATCATCAAACATAATTAAACCCCTTACAAAGAATGTTCAGAAAAAGCAGTTATAAAGTTTCTAGTATTAAGATGCTTCAGATGTTTGTTTGAAACTAAGAAGAATTCTCTAGAACAAAATAACCTTAAGTAACTAGCTGAAAGATAAGAAAAAGGGAATAATGTTACTCTTCCTTCAAGATTTTTTGAATGACTTCTTTATTATCTGACACTCGTTCTTTAATTATCTTTAATTCTGTAAGAATTTCAGAATAGAGATTGCGAATTGGTAAAGGGGAATTTGAAATAAATGAATGTTCTTTTAGATATCTAGGCGGATCAAGTAATCGAACAAGATTTAGTATCTCTTCCAGTAATTTGTGCGGATAATATATTCCGACAATCTTACCCTCTGGATTATTAGATTTACTTTCCCCTGCTGTTTGGATTAATATAGACGATATTCCAAAAAATCTATCCAGTGGACCTCGTTTAATTAGAAGATTGGTAATTGTCCTAAAAGGAATTATTGTTTTTGTTCTGGTAATCACACCTCTTCTGATAACAAACTCGGTATCAAGAATTTCATATTCCAGCATTTTAAAATAATAGTGCACTAAAATGATTGAAAGAACAGCTATAATTCCGAAGATTACCAAACCAAAACCAATGAAAATCAAAATTCTATTTACTGAACTCAATTGAGAGAATAATAGTGAATTAAGTGTATTTGAAAAACCGAACAGAAATGACCATATGATCATTATTGTAACAAAAACTCCTATTATAGAGATGAACCACTTCTTTTTTGTTTCCTCTGCTGGATGAATTTTCTTTATCGACAAGTTTTCAAATAATGATTTTAACTCAATTACTTCTTGTTTATCATCTTTCAATGATTGAATCTGTTTGAGTAGATCTATTGACTTCTTCCCGATTGATGTTAATCTATATGCTTTTTCGTCTTTCTTGTCAATTAAACCAGTCAATTGTCGAAGATGAAAATTAAGTTTACCAGTTGATAATTTCAATTCTCGTAATAAATCTGAGTAGGTTAGAAAAGAATAATCCTCTATAAGGTATAATATCTTTCTTCTAATCTCGTTTGTGATTGCTTTCAATATCCATTCTGATTCAAAAGCAAGTTCTGGAATTATCATTTAGATTCTCCTTGATAAGATGAATATTCAGCAAGTATTAAGATTTGTGTTAACATTTTCTTCACAGTATTACATTAGTTTCAAGCCTTATGAAGTGTTTTGACAAGTTTACTTTTCAAAATTGTTTATAATTATTCAAGTATAAGTTAGATCGGTGTCAAAATGAATGATGAAAGCCTTAATCTGACAAAAATGGGTAAGCACAAAATAATTGAACAGTTCACACCAGATAATTCAAAATTGTTTACAATATGGGTTGTGGAGATTCTATTAATCTATATAGTGGGTACAGGAATAGCTGTTCTGTTAACCTTTACACTTAGCTTGAGTGAAGATATCTCAATAACCTTGAGTGATTTGTATACATTAGCCTATCCCTGGTTCTTTGGCTTCTCAGTGCCATTAATTGTATTAGGTATAGTGTTCGTATTCGTATATATACGACAGATAAAATATTCTCTAACTACTCATGAAATTATTGTTGAAAAAGGAATCATAACAAAAAGCCGTAAAGTTGTTCCTTATCGAAATATAACAAATTTCAATCAAAGAAGAGGACCTTTTGATCGTTTGATTGGAGGACCTTCTTTTGGAACTATTGGAATTGAAACAGCAGGTATGAGTGGTAGTTCCGGTCAAAAGTCGCGTCCAGAACAGAAATTAGTAGGTATTAATGATACAAACGAATATACAGAAAAGATTCGTAACATACTATCAAAAATGAGAGGACAAGCAGCTGTAACTGCTGACTCTGAAACAGCTCCAATGCTCAATGAAGAAGAATTGTTAAAAGAGATGCTGTTAACACTGAAAGAAATAGCTAAAAAGATTTAGCTACTTCTTATATTTTTTTAATAACTACGATGAGCTCATCAGTATAGATTTTATATAAAACTTGATAATCTCCTATTCTAATTCTATAAGTATTTTCAGTTCCTTTCATTTTTTTTGCTGAAATAATATAAGGTTGGTTAAGTTTCACAAGAAATTCTCTTATTTTCTTCTGAACTTTTTTTGGTAGTCTTTTTAGTTCCTTTGCAGCGACAGGTAGGAGAAAAACTTCAAAAAACTGATTACTTACCAATATTCAACCTTAACAAGTTTATCAAATTCTTTATCCTTAACAATCTGATCAGCTTGAACAATTCTATCTTTTTCCTCCTCAGATAGATATTCCTCTTCAACAAGTAGAAGTAATAATTGTTCAATTCGATTGATTTTCTTCTCAAGAAAGGATATTTTAGCAGTTAGTTTTTCTACATTATCTGTAGTCATTGTAGTCAAAATTAAATCCTATTAAAGTTTATAATGTTTATTATTCAGTGTTAGGTTTTATAAAAAAAATATGAGAATGAAAGAAAATAAAAGAAAATTAAAGAAAACAAAGAGTAAGAAATTACTCTTTCTTTAAGATTTTTTATACTTCTTCTATGTTTGGTGAAATATTTAAACACAAAATCACTTTCCTTGGATTCCAAACATTTTTTTAAGGATTGAAGAACATCAGGATTTGAAGGGACATATTCAGAGATAAATAGACTGATTAGACTTACATAACATCTAGAATTTAAATTTAGAAAACTTATTAAATCGTATATGTAGATTCAAAGCGATACAAATGGAAATATCGAAAGAGGTACAAGATTTTATACAAGAAAATGTTCTAGAAAGATTTCTGCGTTACATACCAGTAGACACAACTTCATCTGATGAAACAGGCACACATCCTTCTACTCCTGAACAACTAGAGCTTGGAAGAATGCTTAAAGAGGAACTTTTGGAACTTGGTCTTGAGAATGTAATTCATGATGAATATGGTTATGTTTATGCAGATTTACCTGCTAGCCAAGGATATGAAGATGCTCCGTCAATAAGCTTTTTAGCACATATAGATACCTCACAAGCAGCTAGTGGGAAGAACGTAAAATATCAGATTAACAAAAATTATGACGGTTCTAATATCACTTTTCCAAATGATGATAAACTAACAATTTCTGTAAAAGATTCACCTGAATTGCTAGAAATGATAGGTTTAGATATTATTACAGCTTCTGGAGATACTCTTCTTGGAGCAGATGATAAAGCTGGTATAGCAGAGATCATGACAGCTGTTACTGCATGGAAGAAATATCCCGAGCTTAAACATGGACACATAGTAATTTGTTTTACACCAGATGAAGAAATAGGTGAAGGCACTTTAAAGATAGACATGGAAAAAATGAACCAGTTAAAATGTGGTTATACTTTAGATGGTGGAAAGATGGGAGAATTAGAAACAGAATGCTTTGATGCGTGGAAAGCAGAAATAGAGTTTATAGGTTTAAGTGTCCATCCAGGTTATGCAAAGAATAAAATGATTAATGCTATCGATGTAGCAGCAAGATTCTTCAGCCAGATTCCAGAATTTGAAACATCAGAACGCACAGAAAAGAGAGAAGGATTTTATCATCTGTATGATCTGAAGGGGGGAGCGGAAAAAGCTGAAGCTAAAATGATTCTAAGAGATTTTAATGAAGAAGAAAACAAACGTAGAATGGAATATTTACAATCACTCAAAAACACTTTTGAAAATCTGTACAGAGGACTGGAAATAAAACTAGAATTTACTCATAGTTATGAAAATATGATGAAATTTCTTAACTCATATCCTGAAGTGGCAGAAAAAGCAGAGAAAGCAATCATTGCAGCAGGCTTAGAAGTAAACTACTCATATATTAGAGGAGGAACAGATGGAGCTAGATTATCTGCAAAGGGTCTTCCAACACCAAATCTGTTTGCAGGTGGAATGCTTCTCCATTCAAGAAAAGAATATATCCCAACCAAAGCAATGCAAAAAGCAACTGAAGTAATACTGTTGATTGCAAATAATTGGGTAGAATAAGATATTTAGAAAAATAAGAAAAGAAAAATAGAAGAGAGTAAGATTACTCTTTCTTCTTTAAGAGCTTTTTCATTACTTTAGGATGTTTAACAACTTTCATGATAGCCCAGATGAAGATACCAGCTAAAACCACACCTAGAAGAACAAGAAGGATGATCCAGATTGCAATATCACCAACAGCGCTTTCAGCGAGAAGTCCACCAATTAAACCATCTGCACCTACTACTAGCATGAGACCCATAAAGACTGAAGAAGTCAAGGACATAACAACAAGTAGAGTGTTAATACTTGGACCTGAGGTGTCTTTGAAAGGATCACC
>JAAFKI010000066.1 GCA_021399345.1 Candidatus Heimdallarchaeota archaeon | reverse complement strand
TCTAACATATTGAAGAAGAGCTATATCTACATAATCAGTATCCAATCGCTCTAGCTTATCTTCAAAAGTATATTGAATTTTCTCGAGAGAGCGAGTTAGTTTGTGTCCGTTCTTTTTCTCATCATAGAAACTACCTAAATGTGACGTAAAAGTGATATCCTTTCGTTTATTTTTGAGAAATTTTTTGAAGACCTTAAAGAAATAAGGAAAATTGAAGACTATATCGTAATGTGTTATTCCTAATTGGTAAGCTTCATCAAGAATTAGTTCCGAGTTTTCATCTCTACTAAGTCCTACGATTTTGGACTTCTTTACAAAGTGTTCAATACCTAAGCCAATTTTACTTAAAGTAACACCAGCATTTTCTAACCTTGACCCCATAGTACTTTCGATTCAAGCTTTAGCTATAAAAAGATGATAGATTTGTTAACAAATACTAACTTATGAAGAATTTTAGGGGAAGATTTAATCATAAAAATGGCACAAAGATTAAAATCTGAAAACAAGATTGCTTACTATAATGAAACCCAATAAACTCATCAAATTTTTATTTGTTATTAGTGTGTTAGTGGTTTCAATTTCAATCAAAAAAATAACAATTGGATACACTTTCGCAAACAATGAGCTTACAGATCAAATTATTCTAAATGCTTCAGAAGAAGATGTATTTGGAGGATACAGTTTATTCATACTTGAACGAAAAGATCAGTTTCTAGATGAAATTGCTAACAGAACTCTACTGATAACTGATTTAGACGGAAATATCTATTTCCAGAGAGAAATAAGTACAGAAGGTTCTTTAGCAACTGGAGCAGTTAGATTCTATAATTCTACTACTTTAATTTATGGTGATGTTTATGGTACTCATCTTTGGAATTTAGAAACTAATAGTACACAATTCTTAGATGTTAATAGACATCATGATTTTGAAGTAAATTATGCCAACAATACCTACTTTGGATTGTCAAGTTACAAATATGTCAATGATAGTATAGAATATTCATACGATATCATTAAGGAAGTCACAGCAAATGGGACAGAAGTATGGTCAAAAGATCTTAGAGATTTTGTAGACCTATCTTCATGGTGTCCTTATGAAGATGGGGATTATTATGATAGAGATATGACACATTCAAACACTCTGTGTTATGATGAACGAGAAGACGTGATTTATGTCAATTGTAAGAATCTAAACACTTTCTACAAAATTGATCATAAGACTGGTGATTTGATCTGGGGAGTAGGTGAGTATGGCAATTTCACACTGTTTGATAGGAATGGTAATCCCGCTTCCAATCTTTTTTATCATGCTCATTCGTTGGAAATAATTGATAATAAAACATTCATTATTTTCGACAATGATTATCATAATCAAACGGATGCAACTAACCTACTTTCTAGAATGGTAGAAATTACAATTGATGAAACCAAAATGTATGCAAATATAACCTGGGATTGGATTGGTGGGAAAGATTATTTTTGTATCTATTGGAGAGACGCCAATAGATTGCCGAATAATAACAGATTAGGGACTTTCGGCACTCATGGTCATCCAGAGTCTGATCTAAGTGCAAGAATAGTTGAAGTAAATACTGCTGGTGATATCGTTTGGGGATTAACTTTCCCGAAAATAAACTCAGAAACATTTGGTATTTATAGATCAGAACGGTTTCGTTTTGCTCCCATTGTATCTGATCCAGTTTTTGTAGATTTAGGACCAAATGATGGTTACATAGAATGGGATGTCTGGTATAATTTCAACTCTAGAACCAGATTTACAGGTACATACTATATCTCTGTTGATGGTGAGACTGTAGAGAGTGATTCTTTAACTTTTCCAAAATTTTGGCAATCTACTCAAATAAAGTATTTTGTTGATATATCTGATGTCGAACAACATGAAATCTCCCTTGTAGTTTCTGATGAAGCAGGTCACCTTTCCAATGAAACTGTATTATATTCTTCTACAGGTTTATTATCAGTAAAACCTCTAAATAACAGGCCACTCATTATTGGTTTATCAGTAGCTGCAGGTTCTGCTGTTTTGCTCAGTCTTGGTGTAATAGTCTGGTTCAAATATGGTAAAGAAATACTAGCTCGGATGAAGAAAATATTGAGAAGATAATTGATAGGTTTCCTCAAAGTCATAATCATTTTTCTTGCTTCTTCATGATTTAAGAATATATGAAAAGACTTTTTATTCAAATTATATAGACGTTCTTGTGGTAATATGACCGAACTAGCAGATACCATTTATGAAGAAGTACTGGAAGAGATTGAAGAGGAAATATTTGATGGGTTAGGTGAATTAATCGTCGAAGAAAAGCTCAAAAATATTGTAGCTCAAATTCAATCAGCTGTAAAGGACAAAATAAAGGAATTAATTCCTGA
>JAAFKI010000065.1 GCA_021399345.1 Candidatus Heimdallarchaeota archaeon | reverse complement strand
TCAAACTGATATAAAAAAATATAGTAAAAAAAAAGAGAAAGGAAACTAATTTCCTTCTGCAGTTGGTGGAGGACCAGAAGGTTTCCACATCCATATTTTGAGTAACCAAATAGTTACAATTATTCCTACTAAGGCTATACCAAATGCTAAAGCATAAGATTGTGCAAGTGCGATCATCCACTTACCGAACCATCCTGGAGCAAATTGCATTGCTAACCATGGTACTTTAATGAATGACACCAGTACTGCTATCTCTACACAAAGTAAAGCATCAACTATCAAACCGAAACCCCAAAACTTCCTTGAGGATAGCATCTTTCTCATTGGTTGTGTTCTCATAGCCATAGGAAAATCATATTTCATGACTTTCTGAGCGAAAGGACCGATACCAGGGATAATTGTAAAACGACCAATCTTTAAGCCGTTGTAACCAAAGTGTGCAGCAAAGAATGCTACAGGTCCTGCAGCTGCGAGATTCATAGCAAAGTTGTATGCTAGATTCTCTGTTCCATATACTATAATGGCCATTACTAAGGCCATGGGTATAGCGATTAAAAGAGTCATAAAAATACTTATCCACCAATGTCGGTACATAGGGTTAAGCCTACCACCGATAAGGGGGCTTTTTGGTAATTCAAATCTTGCTTGTGTTACTACCATTTTTGTTTCACCATGTCTGGGTGTAGCGTTATACGCTAGCTGAAGATGATGAAAACCGTATTTAAACTCGAGAATTCTATTTAAATGTAAGGAGGTGTTTAGTTTCTATAGGTAAAATACCAAATATGTATTTGACAATTAAGAAGTTCAATTAGCTTGTTAAACAATGACAATTGAAGTTCTGGTCTAAGACACTCTTGAAGATAATAGTATGTACTATCCCATTTTTCGCTACTCATATCTATACTCTCAAGTTAGCGAAAATCTATCGCAGGGGTATTTAGTTAATCCAAAATTTCTTCGCTAGAAAATATAAAAGAGTTATGTAAAAAAGTCATTATTATTTCAAAAGGTACCCGTATTAATTTATCAATCACTTTATACCCTATAGAAGAATTTGAGGAATCAGAAAGGTTTATCTTATGTCGGAGAATCCAGCCTATTTGATAAAAAATACAGACTTTAAATATTAAAAACTCGATAGGTAGTAGATATGAGTGACGAGAAAAAACAACCAAAAAAGACTCCACCTACCAAGTCAACTGCAACAAAAAGCACCAAAAAACCAGATGACAAACCAATGACTGGAGTTCACAGCGATGATGAATTTTATGAAAAAATAGATATCCTCTTTGTCAAGGATAACACACCCGATGTTGAACTTGTAATCAAAGGTCAATATAAGGAAGCAATAGATTTATTAGAAGATGCTGAAGCGTGTCAACTAACGCCTATGATAATAGGACCTCCAGGAACGGGAAAAACGCTTCTAGCGCGAAGTTTTGCTGCTTCCAGGAAAAGAGGATTTGAATGGATGACATTAGATGAAGCTGCTAAACCAGCTCATTTCTTGGGTTCCTTTGATCCAGCAGAAACTATCCGAAGAGGGTTTGTTAAAAGATCGTTTATACCAGGACCATTAACCAAAATGATGGTCACAGGAGGGATATTTTTGGCAAACGAACTCAATAGGGCAACAGAGTTTACACAGAACACTTTTCTTGAACCTTTAGAAGAAAGAAGTATTCTCTTACCTAGATTGGGGAGGATTAAATCTGATGAGCAGTTCTTCTTGATCTGTGCAGCTAACCCAGGAGATATGGCAGGTACGCATAGAATCTCAGAAGCTCTTAAAGACAGAATTAAAGTTTGGATCAAATTAGATTATCCAGCTAGATCTGTAGAGATGGAAATCATCCATGCTAATATACCTCATAGCAAATTGTCAAAAGACTTCTTGGACTTGACCCATGAATTAGTATCTGCTACCAGAGGTCAACGGGAGATTGAGCGTCCTGCTTCAATCAGATCAGCGATAGCGATAGCTAAATTAGCGGGAGAAAAAGAGAAGAAGAGCGGAAAGATCTCTATAAAAGAGTTCAAGGACATCTCCAAAATGGTTCTTGCAGGGGGGATAAAAGCGAGACCAGGATTTGATGAAAGCAAGATTATTAACCGAATTGTTGACAATCTGGTGAAGTAATTGGGCGGATTAGAACTTGTTGAGTTTGGAGCACAATTTGTCAACGAAGCAAGAAATGCTGTTCATGAGGTACCGGGGATAAAGAAAACAGCCTTCACCAGCAGACAATCTCAAGCTATCGTTTCTTTAGGGATAAGCAGGATTCTACGATTGCAGGAAGAACTAGGGTCTGATGACCTAGTGAACCTAGCGGTCATTACCTCTCCGCCAGAAGCTCAGAAATACTCTGAGATGATAGCGCTCCGTATAATCTTTGGAGATGTAACTGATGTACTTTTACCTGAATTTTCTGTCCCAGAAGTAGACATAGATGACCCTCCTGACCCACAGATAGACCCGCAAATAAAGGCTCAACACCTCCTCCTACAAGAAGTTTTAGAATTTCTTAACCTCCAGAAATCAGTGGACTTAGAGAAGGGTTTAGAAGAGCTTAGATTTGCTGAATCAGTAGAAGAAGAAATTTACTCTTCAGATCCTAAAAAATATGAAAATTTAAAATTCCAACAAAAACTTGATCTTGCTAATAAGAGAATTTCCTATGAACAGATTGAAGGGAGAGAGGGTATACTTAAACAACACCTATCATCGTGGGATGATATTTACCAAGAAGCTCGAAAGAGCATGATGAAATCTATTCCTTTTATGCAACATCAAGATATAGTTAATAGTCATTTCATGGGTTTGAATGGAGAAATCAGTAAAATGTCTAGAGAGAAATCTGTCAAAGATCTCTCAAAGATAATTGAAGGTACACGAGAACCTGCAACAGCTGCTCTAGATAAATACGAGAAGTTAGTTAACGAGATGACTTATAGAGAATTGTCTAATGCTCTTGACACATTACAAAACTTAGAATCTACAATGCAACGCATGGGAATTGAATCTTCAGATTTCGCTCCATCGTTTGACAGGATTGAAGACTTGATAGCTGATAGATTAAGAGGAGAAGCAGCTAACCTTGATGATGTTTTAAGTCATCCAAATGTTTTCGATGAATCGTTTACGAGAGAACAACTCGATACCATGGTAGAAAATACAATGAAGTATAGCACACCTATGGAGATGCTTGAGAAAACTAAAGCTGTAGATGACCTATTCGGTACTAACCTTTCTAGCTCTACATTTGACAAATATCATGAAATGTTTGATGATCTTACTTTAGACGACTTGATTCAAACACCCGTTTCTTCAAGTGAGTGGTTAGAATCATTTGGTCAAAAGCTTGAAGAAGAATATAACTCTGAAGAACTCAACTGGGAGGAACAGAAACGAGTTGCTGAGGATCTTCTAAATCTGAGAGAAAATATTGGGAGCGATTTTATTGCTCAACAGCTGGAAGAAGAATTGGAGCATTTTGTAGAAAGGATGATTGAAAGTTCAACAGAGCCAGATCAGTTAGCGGAATCTATTGACTTTGCCCGTGACAATAATATTCCTTACAATCCTCAAAAAGTGAGAGACAAAGGAAAAGAACTAGGGATGTCAAATGAGGAAATTGCTAGACTTCTCGGTGGAGCTTATGAGTACATAAAATCGATGATAGAAACACATGAAGACTCTTATGAAAAAGTGCATGTTCTTTTGGATAAAGCTCCCTTAACAACTGAACAAAGACAAAACCTTGTTGATCTCTCAATTGAAGAAGGAGCTGAAGGTGCACTAGGTGCTTTAGCAGCTGTAGATTTGGAACAAGTTACTAGTTCAATTCCACAAACTGAAGAAGGCAAAGAGTTGCTTGAAAAGGCGCTAGGAGCAGGGGGAGGAGAAAATCTCCTTCATCAATGGTTTGAGCATGGTGCGAAACTACCTCCTTGGTTAAGACAGATTGTAAAGGATCATGCTAAAAGAATTATGATTGATCTGGCTAAGAAAAAAGCTGCAAGTTTAATCGGTTCTAGTGAAGCTGGTCCCTTACCTGAAGGCAGTACCAGACCATACTATTTGGGGGATGATCCTGATACAATTGATATTGATGAAACTATAGACAATATTCTAGACCAAGGTAAGCAAATCAAAGATGTTCAAATTGATGACTTCATTGTCAGAAAGACAGTAACAGGTAGACGATGTGTTATTTTCTTAGTCGATATCAGTGGTTCTATGTCCGGAGCTCCATTAGCAAGTGCGTCAATTGTTACTGCCATGTTATTGATTACTTTTGCTCGAGATGAACTTGGTGTTGCACTATTTGAATCTGATACTCACGTATTATGTGAGGTAGACGAAAGTATCGTTATAGACGAAGTTGTAGATAAGGTTCTAGATATTGATGCTAGAGGTGGAACACAGATGCAAGCAGCTCTTTCTTGGGCAGAGAAACAATTTGACCTTTCCAGAAGTGAGGATAAGATGTTCATCATGGTTTCTGATGCAGGTTTAGGGGATTTTGGTAGATGTGAACCTCATATGAGGAAAATAGCTGATCTAGGTGCAACTAGTACTCTCATTGTTCCGCACACAGGTTTCGGAATGGGTAATATCCAGAGTATATTGAATGCAGCTAATGCAGAATTAATTACAGTACACGATTGGAAGAAATTTCCAGAGATTGTAAGTGAGATTTTATCGAGGGCTTAAAATGGTACACAGGTTAGTTAGAGGTAATAGATTAAGTAGAGCAAAGTCAATCACTGCTAGATCCGTGGTTGAGTTCAAAGTTGTTAAAGAGAAACCACTTATTGCTTATTGTCTGATTCAAGGGAGTGCTTCACAGCCCTATATGGTTTTCATCGATCTCAAGAAGAATCTAGTTGGTCACAAATGTCCTGACTATATGAAAGGACAAGGGTGGTGTAAGCACATTGGTAAGCTTCTTTTCCTTCTAGAAGAGAGTCAAGTTGATGAAATCTATAAATCTCGTAGCAAATTAAGAGAAATAAAACGAGATAACGAAATTAGAGAACATATGGATAAGTACAAAGCAGATTCTATTCAAGAAACGGTAGCTACAGGCGATATTCCCCTACCAAATCAAATAGAAATTTTGGGGAATATGATAGCTAAAAACCAAAGAGTTGCTCAGATATTACCAAACATAAAAACCGCAATCAAAACAGAATTAGAAAAGACTCACATTGATCAAATACCGTATAGAGTTTCTTTTTTGCTAAGTTCAGTTCCTAAATTCAGTTTGGATTCTGTTATTAAACAAACCCGCGACTCTTTTGAGCCTTTTCTAGCTAAATCGGTAGATTACTTCTTCAAATCACTCTGGGTAATGAACACCGTAAAACAATTAGAACAAGCTCATCTTATTCAGTATATCTTCAAAAAATTCAATCGCGCCTTATCAATCCCATCCTTGAAGTTTCCAAGCAGTGTAACTGAGGAAGAGAAGAGAGATCTTTCCATAGTTCTAAAGTTACTTCTTCAAAACCACCCAAATATCTATCAAAAATTCATCAAAGACAATAAAATGGTTTTCCCCGCTGAAGTATTAATGTCTCGTGCAAAGAGAATGGTAACATCTCTGAAAATTGCTACATCTCCTGTCAAAGAGGTGGAAGATTGGCTAAAAACGCAAATTTCGATTGTCTTTCATCAAGGTACGTCTCACAGAAGTCATCAAGATTTCCTAATCTATTTGATGAAATCGTCTGGAGAAAAAGTTACTTATCAAATTAAAAAAGGTGGTAGTTCCAGAGGTTATTCTAGACGTTATTCCCGAGGGGGATTTACTTCTTTTCCAATTACACTTCTTGAAATTAATCCATGTTTGAAATATATCATCGAAAATATCAAAGAGAGCGAGAGAGAATACCTCACAGACAGAGATATTGAGTATAATAACAAATTCTTCCAGTGGTTAGCAGGGAAACCTGTAGACACGAAGTGGATAGAAAAACCTAGGACAAGAGCTATAGATTCTGCCCTTGGAACTAATGGTATTATCATTCAACTTGATGTCAACTATACTAAACTATACTCTGAATTTTTTCATGCATTTGATGGATCACAAAGATTGGTTGTGGATCCAAGTTCCCCTCTGATGTCAGCAATTCAACCTTTTGATTATGTTTACTGTATTCCTCAGATGAAGGAGAGAAGAGATAGAGCTAGAATAGTCTATCCACAACACATACTATTACCCGATCAAGTAGTATCCCTTATTTTAAAAGGAGTCCCAATTGTCTCCACGCTCCTTCCTTGGTCAGTATTATCTGCTTTCTTCAAACAAGGCTATCTATCGGGAGCTGAAGTTTCAGCAGCTATAGCTAAGAGTAGCCAATTCAAATTCATTTATGGAAGTATAGATCTTGTTAAGGCGCTTGAGGATTTAGTAATGATAGGTAAAGCAGGATTAACTGAGGAAGGATTTCTAGATTTCCAGAAGAAAATAACAATCCAATCGAGAACGATGACTACAAGGGTAAGAGAGATAGCAAGAGAATTTATTCAGAATGAAGGCAGAGCTCTTGTTACTCTTATCGAAACTGTAGATCTCGAAGAGAAGGAATCACTCAAAGCAGTTGTAGGAGCTATTAGAAGAAATAACACAGTTGAAGGTTTTAGATTACAAGTAGTAAACGAACTTGTAAAAGCTTATCTAACAGCTAATATACCTGAAAAAGACTTCTTCAAGAATTTAGAAAAACTGGAGAAAAGTCCTTATCGTCATGCACCCAAATTAGTTGCTGAATTATATATTAGCTATTACAAAAAATTAGAAACGAAGTTATTAACTCCTACTCCTACACGAAAACAAGCTTATTCCAATCCTATTGGTCGAATGATGATGGATGACTTGGGGTATGCTAAAATAGGTAATTTAACTAATATCGAAAAATTTACACTATATCAAAGTCTCGTTCGAGTGAGACCTTCCTTTATTTTTGATAAAACAGCTGATACAAAGAAAACAACAACTAAATCGCGGAAGGTTAGGATTGAAGATTTGATTCTGAAAACTCAGAGTGGTAAGTCAAAAGAGCAAATAGTTGCGCTAACTGAACTAAGTTTACATGATAGCAAAAAAGTAACAGAGCATCTAACATCTCTTCTAGAATCTAAAGATGAAAAAACGAGAAATATGGCGTTCATTGCGCTTCTGTATAGAGGACAGAAAGATTTACTCAAAATTGTGAATAAGAAACTATCTCATGAAAGTGTTAAAATCAGATTAAGTTCCTTAAACAACTTAACCAAAATTTCTAGTCCCAAGGTTCTAGAATGTGTGACTGAAGCCACTAAAAATGATGAACCTAAAGTCAGAAAACAAGCTTTGGAACATCTAATCAACTATAAACAGTTCATTTTAGGAAGTCAAGAAACAACCGCAAAAGCTAATCTTCTAAGTTGTTTGAAAGAAAGATTCGATGACGAGGAAGACTCTTTGAAAGCCTTTGCAATAGATGAACTCTCCAAACTACCTTTTCAGGAAACGGGAGATTTACTCAAAGAATCGTTTGATAATAAAAACGACTATATTAGAAAGAAAGCAACTCAAACACTTATATCCAAAGGTGATTTTGATGCTCAACAAGAAATATTAGTTAAAATGAGTAATGATACAAATTATGAAAACCGTCTGTATGCTCTGGAAACCTTAGCTTCAAAGAATATGCCTGAAGGAAGGAAGGTTCTCATCAAATCAATTACCGATAAAGATGAGGGAATTAGGAATTCGATAGTTGCTCTTCTCAGTCAAGGTAGAAATGTGCACAGAGAGAATTACTCGAAAGTAATTTTGAAACAACTACTCAATCATTACAAAGAAAATAACCTACCTATGCCTATAGATTCTGCTAGAAACTTAGCACATGCTGAGGAAACGATTCTCCCTCTCATTGTACCCTTTTTTGACGATGTTAACTATACTGACAAAGTGGGTATGTTAAATATAATTACCTCTATGGTAAAACCAGAGAGATATCTTGAGGTAGTTAAGCTAATTGAACATTCTGAAGCGGAATTAAGAGCAGCTGCACTTCTTCATCTTGGATCAAATAATCATAACAAAACAAAAGAATTTACAAAAAAGCTTCTAGCAGATAAAGAAGGTGTTGTTCGATTAGCAGCTGTAAAAATGATAGAGAAGAAGAACTATGATATTAAAGACTATTCTCTACCGTTATTAAGGAAATTCATCCAAACACATGTGGAAAACCAAAGACCTTTCTCACCTAGTTCAAGAACAAAATTGGTAAATCTACAGAAGAAAGTTGTCAACCCATTAATCAAGATTTTCGAATCAAAAGCTATTCCTACCCAACTAACAACTCTCAGAGTAATTTCAGAGATAAAAACTCCAGAAGCTTCTGAATTCATTATCAGTAGCATAGATAATCCCGAACCACTAATACGTAGCCTTGCTCTTGAATTGATTATAAAAGTGGATCACCCAAAAGCAAGAGTACACGTAGATAAAGCTCTTGATGATAAAGATGAGCAAGTAAGACTCAAAGCTGTAAATTATTTGATAAACACAAAAATACCCACCTCTAATTATACAGACAAACTCATAAAAAATATCATTAATCTGAGTTTATACACTCAAAAAAAGAGAACACCTACAGAAATTGATGAAAAAGTTATCGAACTTAAGGATCGTGCTATACCTTTCTTATTAAAAGAATTAAAAGATAAGAATCGGGAGAGAGTGTTATACTTTGCGCGATTAATCTCTAAAATTGATTCGGATAAAGCTCAACCTGAGATGGTCAAATACTTAGATGGTGAAGATGTAGAATTGAAGAAAATAGCTTTGGAATATTTAACAAAAACAAAGTATGAAAATATAGCTGAATCTATGATTCAATCTTTAAAAACATCAAGTGACTTAAATTATAAATTAAAAGTGTTTAACTTACTTATCCCTAACGCTTCAAAAGAACAGTATAGTAAAGAAACCATTCGATTCTTGATACATGAATTTCTGAAATTAAGTGATACTACATGTTCAAGAACTATGGGCCTGCTGAAAGTTCTAGGGAAGAGTATAACTCCTGAGCTTATTGAAGGATTACGAAGTGAAAATAAAAATGTTCAACGGTTCTCAGCTGAAATCTTGGGTGATATCAAAGATAAAAAGGCTACGAATGAATTAGTGAAAATTCTAACATCAAAAGAAGACCTAGTTAGACGAAGTGCTGTTTACGCTCTGCGTAGCATTCAAGATGAAAAGTCAATTCCTGCATTGATAAAAGCTCTATCGGATAAAGATACTTATGTGAGAAGAAGCGCAATTAAGGGATTGGGATTGATGAAAGCGAAAGAAGCTGAAACTGTGCTTAACAAAATGAGAAAGGGTGCAGATAACTTAACTCAAGGTATGATTGATGACGCACTAAAAGAGATGAAGTAAATGAAAAAAGGAAGAGATACGAGAAATCTTGTAGAGTTACTTTTTCTTTTTGTGAATAAGAACTAGACTAACCATGAAACCTAAACCTAAGATACTGAAGAGAGAGTCATATGGAATTGTAAGAGTGTTCCCAGAATCATCAGGCTCTGC
>JAAFKI010000064.1 GCA_021399345.1 Candidatus Heimdallarchaeota archaeon | reverse complement strand
TTATGCTAGTGTAAAGGTTGATGGCAACAAATACACTGGAGAAGGTTTTCCACTATTCTGGCATCTATACAAAGTAGAAGATGAAGGTGCCACAAATGTAACAATTCGTGAAGAATTTGAAGCAGAGACAACCTTGTTCAATGTTACTAATGGACCTTTAGGCTATTTCAATGTAAACTTCACAATTGTAGAAAACCAATATACTCTATTTGTAGAAATGGATATTGATCCAACTGATGGCTTAACCAAAAGATACTACGAGCACTTCAATGACAATGATACAATTGATAGCGTTATTGAATTGGTCTATTTAGGATATACAACTGAAAGTCCAATGCAAGCTTTATGGGCAATTGCTGGTGTATTTACAATTGGAGCTCTTGTAGTAATTCGTAAAAGAAGAAGACGACAATAAAAGAAGTAATACTTCTTTCTTTTCTTATTTTTTATATCGCTTGGATAATCTTAATAATATACTTCTAAATCTCTCAATAGGTGCTCTCATGGAAAAAACAGATAAAGAAGAGACTATACCAGTTGAAATCTCTAAGGATGACAAAAGGATTTTAACAGTATTCTCTGTTAATTGGATAGAATTAGAGATTCTTAAGATACTTAACAGATCTTCTGAACCTGTTTATAAAGGCGAGATGATCTCTGTTCTTCGAAACAAACATGATAGTATAACAGAAAAACCAGAGAGTTCCTTTTATGCAATTTTTGATAAACTTGAAAAATCCGAATTTATCAAAACAAAATCAATACCAGGTCAAGGATACAAAACTTTTCTTGAGATAACAGAACCAGGTCAGAACGAACTAAATCGTGCGCTCTATTGGGGAATTAGTTCCATTTTTGAGGGAATGTTAAATCAGTTAATTAGTGTTCTAAATGATATGTGCGTTAGAACTATGGGCTGTTTGAAAGAAATGAATTATGGAGTTATAAGTCCTAATAATCCAGAATTCCTTGTTCCAGAGATGTGTAACGAGTGTGTATCAGCATCTGCAGAAGACACCCCAAACAGATTTAACATCTTAATGCCTTATTCCAAAGAAACTCTTGTTCCTTTCTATCAAAATCTACGAGCAAGCCCAGATAACATCCCACTTAAAATGGACTTCCTTGATAGAGTAAATTCAATTCTCACTTTAGGTTTTCTCGAAAAGAAAGATGCAAAAGAGCTAATAAAAGAAGTACACCGAATTCTTAAACCAGGTGCAAAAGTAGCTTTTTATGAGATTTTGAATTTTGAAAGCTACCTATTTGAAGCCTTACGATACCTAACACATGGTTTTCAGATTTTTACTCCTAAGAAATCAATAGGGGAATTGAAACAATTTGATCCTGAAGAATTAAAGGAACTAGTTTCAGAAACCTTTGGAAAAGAAAATGTTGAGCTGATTTTCCTAAGAGAAATCATACTTGTCATAGCAATTAAATAGCAAAATAGTAAAAAAATATAAATACTTTAGATATTTGTTGTTTATAACATAGTGATACTTATGAGTACAGTTGGAGAAGAAAGATATGTTGATTTGAAGAAGATTTGTGACCAAGTTGAACCTGAATTATTTGATATTCTCTCTTGGATTTTGCTTCTAAATCTCGATTTAGTCCCTAAAGATGATATTAACATTAATCTCAATACAAAATTCTCATATTCTCTTATGCACCAAGATTATGATGAAGCTAGGAAAATTGCAAATGAATTCTCAAAAGGAGATTCAACCCTTGCAAACAACTACAAACAGTTGCTGGATAAAGATCCTAAACTTGCTAAGACTATTGAAATTTCTGAAACATTCTTTGCATTAGCAAAAAGAAGAATTGAACTGATTGAAAAATTGGG
>JAAFKI010000063.1 GCA_021399345.1 Candidatus Heimdallarchaeota archaeon | reverse complement strand
AGGGGTTGCGACGAGAACAAAGTTCTACAAGCGTACTAGAAAGCGTGTCTCTGGAAATTTCTTTCATTTCTGAACCCACACTAACAGGATATCCACTCAAAATGATTTCTTTGTCGTAAATTTCAACCAGATTAGTTTCTAAATCATAATAAAGCAGATATGTTTCGAAGTTATTTTTTGCAAAAACTTGTGTGGTTTTGAAAGATTCAGATTGATAAGTGTGCAATCCTTGACCACATTTGAGATTAATAATAATGTTTTCTCCTAACTTAAGATCGTCTTCATAGGTCTTTCCAGAAATTTTGATTTGAGGTTTGCTTTCATGGGGAAGATCTAATTCTTTACTACTACAGGTATTAATAACAAATTGTTCAAACATCTTTTCGCCACGAATATAAATGATATATCCCCAAACACCATGAACGACTTTTTCAGTTCCAAGTCTAGTATCATCTTTGAAATAACCATGCTTTTGCCAATAATCAATAGTCATCTTATCTCCTGAAAGAGCATGTCTCATGCAATAGTTCTTGTCTTTAGAAGTGCCTAACAAATCTCTAGCTTTCTTCAGATAAGGTCTAATGTTTTGTAGAACTAGAACTTCCCAATACTTAGCAAACTCTTTGTAATCGAGTGAAGCTTTAAGCTCATCAGTAATCTTATCTTCCCAGTCAAATAGATCAATAGAATCAAAAGTATGAGGAAGATAAACAGGTTGCTGCTCTATGTCTTCATCTATAGTTAAATCAAATAAAGCTGGATCATCTACTTCAGGAAGATAGAAAACACTTAGTTTTTTACCGCTTTTTCTGACTAAAGACATGCCAAACCAAAAACCTAAATCTCTTTCGAGTTGCTTACTCTTACGCTTTCCTTTTGCAGTTTCAACTTTCTGAATTTGCCTATCTTTCTCATGCAAGAAATCTAAACCTAGACTAGAAAGCCATTTACTTTCTTTAATGCTATCAAAATCGTTCATCTCATCAGTTACAGAACCAAAAATAACTAAAGTTGTATCTCCACGAAGCAAAGGATCTATATCCCACCAGCGATGAGAACCAATATATTGTATTAATACTCCTGCTTGATAACCAGTTTTTGTTTTACAGATATGCCTTCTTGCTTTGCTTCTAGCTTTTTCAGCTTTCTTTCTATCTTTCAAAACAGCCGTTCCATCTTCAACACCAACAAAAACATATTGCTTTCCTTCAGGAATTGAATCGTAAAGTGATTCTAGTTTGGTTTTACTTTTGCCACTCCAGAACAACTCTTCAGGATAGACGGATTTAAAATAATCACAAACAGCTTTTAATCTAGCTGATTTGCCTTTCTTTTCCAAAGCAACATCAAAGATATAAATAGCAGTCCAATGATTAGCCTCTTCTGTTTTATGCTGGGTTTTATCTTTTCTTTCAACATAATCTTGACTAATGGTAATAGAATCTAACAATCTTAAAGTTCTTTTGTAGGCTTTTTCCTTATCTACACTAAGAAAAGGATTTTCATCTGAAGAAATTAGTTTTCGTGGAGATCCTAAACCCCAAGTCATTTTTATCCCTCGATTTTTGAAAGTAGTTTTTTGAGATTGCTTCTACCAATAAAGCCTGAAAATAGTTTCTTCTGACCTAGCTTTTTCTCCAATTCATCTATGTCGTTTGATAGATCAATTAGTAATTCATATCTCAGGTCTAATTCGTCTAATTGTTTCTTAAGGACCAAGTTGATTTTTCCTTTTAGTCCTTGTATCTTTGTATCGACAGCAGATTCTATTTCATTAACTTTATTTGAAGTTTCATTAATTTTTTTAGCTGCTTCAAAAAACGTCTTTTCAATTTTTTCATTTAACTCTTTTATATACTGATCAATGCTTGATTGTGCTTCATTCAATTTGCTTATCACCTTTCTTTTTATTTCGTAACTAATCCCTCTCTCAAGTGTTCGAAGGTAACTCTTCAAAGCTGTAAGAGAGATTGGACTAGAGTAATCTTTTTCTGTTTCTATTTCATATCCAGTAGGATATTTTGTTGGATTCAATACTATATCTACTGCTAAAAGTTCAAACTGATTCTCCCAAGAACTAGGTCGAATGTTATGAGAAGGAATGAAATCAATGTTGGGTTGAGCTATTTTTTTAAAACTTATTTTTTCTATCTTAGTAGCTGTTTGTAATAAAGCTTCAACGTTCTCATTTCCTTTTTGTGCCATGTGACCTATTCCTCCACGTAAAATGTATTTGTAAGTTAATCTGAACATAGCTGCCATAAACCAACAAATGTGTTCTGGACCATCTACATATTTAATTTCAAGATATGCCCCCCACCATTTAGCAGTTAGTTGAATAGAATCGTAGTTGTACTTTCCCATCTGCATAGCTGAAATATATTCATCATGTAGAAAAGAAAGCCAATTAGTATACTCATTCGAGCTCTTCAATTGCGACAAGACGTGTCAACTCCTCTATTGTTAATGATCTTTTCTCTGATTCTCGTTGCACTAAATCAAGCATAGCTGTTTGTTGTTCAATTTTTTCAACTGTTTTATCATAAGGTTTGGTAGTTTCTTTGAGTATGTTTTTGAATCGTCTAAGCTCATCTGAATGGTGAGGAATCAGAACTTCAGCAATTTTTTCTAGATGATCTATATCCATCTCTTTAACTTCTCTTTTAAGCTGAAGAACCTGTGTTTTTAAGTCAGCAGTTCCAAGAATTTTATCATAAATTATGCCTTTCTCTGCTTCTCTATCAGAAGAACTAAAACCTTTGACAACTAAAGAATAATAGTCTCTAATGGGTTTTGTAACAAGTATTCTGTTGTTAATGAACTCCTTTTTAGTTTCTTGATCTGTAATAAGTAAAGAATCACCCCTCCAAGATAGAGGAAGAATGTCTACTTCTAAATAGGTTTCATCTTTTTTGCCCTTTTCTTTTGAAACTCGTTCAGTTCCATGTTCTTTAAAATATTGAACAGTCGTTTTATCTAAGTAGATGGGTTTTTTGAGTAATCCAAACATCTTACCTTCATGGAGAAGATAACCATCAGTAGTAGTAGTAATGTTGAAAAAATGAATGTTCTTTTTTCCTAGTTCTCGTAATCCTACTCTTTCTGCTTGAATAAAGTAACCAATAAGGATATAGATAGGAATTGAAGCGAAATAAGCTGGCCATGCCCTTACAGTGATAAACCATAAACTAACCCCGATCCAATAAAGAATATAACCAATAAAAAGAAAAGGACCAGTAATTCCCCAAGCCCAGTGCCACTTCAATACAAATATAGTAAATGGAAAAGCCAAGCCCCAAAGAATAATTATCAAAAGAATGATAATTATAGTTAGTTTTATGTGTTTGATAAAAAGCCAATAAGACCATCTCTTTCTGACCGATGTTGTTGGCACGTCTTCACGTTCAAATTTCATGTGTATTTTTTGTTCTTCACTCACTTTAATCGCCCTCGCTCTTGATTTTGCTTTTAATGAAATGTTTTACACCAGTACCTTTTCTCTGAATAACAACAGCACCAGTTATAATAATTGTAACAAAAGTGATAGCTAAATAACTCAAACCTGTGTTTCTAGAAGCTATTTTAACCGCTTTTTCATGCTCTTCTT
>JAAFKI010000062.1 GCA_021399345.1 Candidatus Heimdallarchaeota archaeon | reverse complement strand
TCTGCCTAAGATACTTTTAATGTATTCCTCAGCTTCAGCACTTGAGACTTTTTTTATCAATCCCGCTTTCCCTCTTCCCCCTGAAAGAGCTTGTGCTTTAGCCATCATAACATCACTACCAATTTCCTCAACAAACTGACTAATACTGCTGGAATCAGTATATGCTCTGAATCGAGGAACTGGTATTTTGTTTTCTTTAAAAAGTTGTTTTCCTTCAATTTCGTAAAGCATTGGCATATTGTTGAAAACTGGCACTAATGTCTTTTTAAGGTCTTTGAAGTGTGCTCAAAAGATACTAGAATCAACGAGCTAAAAATTCTAAAAGAGATTTAAAAGAAGAGTTGTGATTACTATACCATCTCTACTCTTCTGGTTCTGGGATATGATAGAACCCATTTCTTTCCACAATCAGCACAGCTTAATCGCAAGTCAACTTTCTTTGAAGTTTTAGAAGCCATTTTTGTTTGAGTGACAGGTCTCTTACTGTATTTGCCGAGATTTCCATACCCTCTTCTTCTAAGCTTTTCTTTCCTTGCAGTTGCTGACATGCCAGTTTTTCTTCTTGCAGTTTTTTCATGCTTAACTTTCATAGTCTTGTGTGTGCCGCATTTTGGGCAATATTTGAACATTGTTTCAGGGATCTTAACCATATTCAGTCACTCACCTTATTGCTTGGACATATCTTTTTATCTGTTTCCTTTTTTGAGAAACTATTTTTGTTATATTTCTCTTAATGCTTGGATATCTCTTAGTTTTTGCAGAGGAATGATTTGAAAGGTTTGGTTTGGGTTCACCCTTCGTATGCTCAAGGGTAAAACCTTAGCCCTTAGCTCAAATTCTGCTATAACAAGAGGTGATTTATTTTCTAATTCTTGAAGCTGGAGTAATACAGGAGCCCCCATACTTAATTGTAAAGCACGCGCACCTACGATGCGAGCCCTTTCAAAGCGGGTTAGTCTATCGGGACCAACTTTAACTTTTTTAGAAACGATTTCTTTGTCACTTGGGTTCTCATCTATTTTTAGAGCCATAACAAACCACCAAAATATATTTTAAAGGTTACATCATCAAACCTTGCTCTTATTTTAAAAATTTTTAGATAATGGGGAATTCCAGAATACAGTAAAAATTATCTTTCGAGTGCAAAATATCTTTGAGAGCTATCGAAATTTTTTTAATACCGACATTGAAGCAAAAAGATAGACAAGATTTGAATAGAAACTGTAAGTCTGGGATATTCTCGCTTGCATATCTGGAAAACCTTTAATAAGAAAATAACAGCAAATAAACCAGAAGAGTCAAGATTAAGATAAGACTTATAAAATAGATAAAAACTGTAAATTAACTTATACGGAATGACAGCTGCATGAGTATGTTCGGGTCGTTTTCATCATGGTTGAGAACTAAGCTTAAGAAAGAGCAAAAGGCAAAGATATTGATATTAGGCTTAGACGCAGCAGGAAAAACAACTTTAACCCGTTTTATGAGATTTGGTAAATTTGCTGAAAACTTGACACCTACGATAGGGCAAAATATCGAAAGTTTTGAATTTGAAGGATGGACAATAACTGCTATAGATGTAGCAGGGCAATCACATTTCAGGTTCTTATGGGAAGCACATTATCCAGGATGCAGTGCAGTCATCTTTGTTATTGACGCAGCTGATATTGAACGTTTGCCTGAAGCACGAGATGTTCTCAAGACTCATGTTTTCAATAATCCATATATGGAAAATGTTCCAACTTTAATAATGGCGAACAAGCAAGATTTGCCAGGAGCAGTTGAAGCACCTCTATTAATCCAAATGCTTGGTCTTCATCTTGATCTCAAAGATCGAACCTTTGCTGTTTTTGATACAAGTATCTTACATGGAAAGGGAATAAAAGAAGCATTCATCTGGTTGGTAAATGAACTAGATATACACATGCTATAATCACAAAGTAAGTTCTTACTTTTCTTCTTGTTTTAATTTGAAGTTGAATTTTGCTATAAATCCACCTGTGTTATTAGTTGTTATAGGATCCAGATAGATTGAAGATTTAGTGAGCTCCTTCTCAATTTCTTTGTAAATTTCCAGAGGAGCTCTTGAACTAATTATTTTCTGTTGTTTTTATTTTCTTATTTCTTCAGAGAATTCTTGATTTTCGTAATATGCTTTTTGCAAGGTGTTTTGGAAGATTTCTTCATTTTCAAGATGATCAATCGAATGTGTAACATATGTTACTGAAGCTTGTCCATGAGTACTTCTATAAAGTTCAGAAATTAGTTTTTGTTGCTTTTTAGTGATTTGTTTCAATCTGTCTAAACTTAAATTTGATGAAAAAACAGGAATTACAGCTGTTCGAGAGTTTTGTGGTTCAACAAAGAATGATGTATACTTTATCTCTGGCATTTCTTTGACAAAACTAAGAAAAGGCCTATTAATAATTCTAATTGCTTTATTCTTTGTTCGCGCAACATTCTTTTTCAAAACTTTTGCTTGCATCTTATTTGCTGCTAAAACCGTTATTGGAACTTTATTTTTAGTTAGCTCTGCAATATAATTTGCTACATCTCCTTTATCTGTAGATATTACTAAGATATTGTCACTAGCTTTAAAATTCATAGACTTAACAGCTATTGCTTGAGTTGGAGACAATACACTAAAAAACCCCTTTCTATACTCCTTTAGTTCAGTTATTGGAGGAGCATAAGCTAATGATTCAGTAACCCTTACAACAGTTTCTTGAGAAAGCTTATTTATTTCACTGCTTTTTAATTGAGTTTTACCGACTGCTAGAATATTATTTACATAATCCGCTATACAAACTGTTTCCCCTGGATCAAAATCATCGTGATTCATAATATTTGCAGTTTGAACATCTCTACCTAATGCAATACCTGTGGTAGATTCATGATCCACTCTTATTATAGGTAATTTTCTAGAATACTCTGTTAATTCTCCTTTCTGAACTTCAATTTCTATAAAATCATCAAAAAAAGGATGCTTGCGAGTAACATAACCCGTTTCTTCAAAGATGTCAAAGAGTGAGGAGTAGTCAACTCTTCTTGTATTTACTTGAACCCACATTGAATTGAAAGGTAATCTGAGACCATCTAATAATTCCAATGTCTGATTTAAACCGAAAGTTTCAAGCCAATGATTCAGTAGACTAGCTGGATATTGGAATTTCTTCATTAAATCAGCTGATAACAGATCGGTTTCTGTGAAGTTCTCTGAAGAATTCATTGTGATATGAAATTTCAAAATTTAAGCTTTAAGAATATTATCAAAATAGTGTTACTTTTCATCTCCAAAACACAAAATTGAAAAAAGAGCTAATAAAGTCAAGTTAGAGGTTAATAGATGGAGCAATCTGTTACAGTACGGTTAGCTGAATTAAGCGATATTAATGATATCATTAAGATTAATAGGCTCTGTCTTCCAGAAAACTATTCCTTTGATTTCTTTTATCGTATTCTTTCAGAATATGGTTTTGCTTGTGTTGTTGGAGAAGTAGAAGGAAAAGTTATAGGTTATGCGCTTTCCAGACTGGAAAGACCTTTTTCCACTTTTATAGGTTTAAACGCATCCAAAGGTCATGTGATTTCAATAGCAATTATTCCTGGTCATAGAAAGAAAGGTTTTGGGACTCAAATTATGAGATATGGGATGCAAAAACTAATCGAACATGGTGTGGATACAATCTACTTAGAAGTTCGAGTGTCCAATATAGCGGCAGTTGAGATGTATAAGAAATTGGGCTTTTATATTAAAAGGGAATTCAAACATTATTATAGAGATGGAGAATCAGCCTTTGTTATGGAATGGGGAAGAAAACAAGAAGCTGAAGAAGCTAAAGAAGCTGAAGAAGCTAAAGAAGCTGAAGAAGCTAAAGAAGCTGAAGAAGCTGAAGTTTAATTCTTTTATTATTGTTTTTTCAAAGTTGCTTCTATGTAATAATGAAACATATATAGTGAAATATTATTGTTGAAATAATCAAAATGACTCTCCATTACTTAGATGAACCTTCGTCCTCAGCAGATATTTACTCCTTCTTAGCTGATGAAATTAAAGATTGGTTTACTTCTAAGTTTCCTGGAGGGTTCACTCTTCCTCAGCTTTATGCTATACCTTCTATTCATGATAGAAAAAACACATTAGTATTCAGCTCTACTGGATCAGGTAAAACCTTTGCAGCTTTCCTTTCAGCAATAAATGAGCTATTCATGGAAGCTAAGAAAGGTAATCTTAAGGACGAGATTTATGTTTTATATATTTCTCCACTTAAAGCTCTTGGGAATGATATTAGGAAAAACCTTGAAGAACCACTACAAGGAATTCAAGAGTTAGCAGCTGCAAACAATCTCATAACTCCAAAGATTAGAGTAGGTGTGAGGACTGGAGATACAACTCAAGCAGAAAGAACTAAAATGCTCAAAACCCCACCCCATATACTAATTACTACTCCTGAAAGCTTAGGACTTATACTAACATCTCCAAAGTTTTCATTACACTTAAAGAGTATTCGTTGGTTGGTTCTGGATGAAATTCATGAAGTTAGTTCTAATAAAAGAGGAGTATTGCTTTCACTCTTTCTTTCGTATCTACAGCAAGAAGTCGCAGAAAGGGAAATCACTAGAATTGGCCTGTCTGCAACTCAAGCTCCCATAGAGGAAATTGCTAGATTCCTAGTGGGAAGCAAAGATAGCTCTAAGGAAAAAGATTGCTATATAGCCAATCTCCCTCCACAGAGGAAACTAGACTTGGAAGTAAAAAGTCCAGTAAATGATATAATCCATACTCCTTACGTTATTATTCAAGAAGGAATATACGCCATCTTAGCTGATTTAATCTTAGATCATGAAACATCAATTGTTTTCACAAACACACGAAGAGGGGCCGAGAATGTTGCTTTTCGATTAAAGGAATATCTTGGGGATGAATATGCTTCTTCAATTGCTGTTCATCACTCTAGCCTTTCTAGAGAAATCCGCTTAGATGTTGAAGATAGATTGAAGAATAATGAATTACTTGCCGCTATAACTTCAACTTCTCTTGAATTAGGTATAGACATAGGTAGTGTAGAACTTGTATCTCAAATAGGGTCACCAAAGACTGTTGCAAAGTATTTGCAGAGAGTTGGAAGGAGTGGTCATTCCCTAGATAGAATAGCAAAGGGACGATTGATTACAACTGATAGAGATGACGCTATTGAATGTGCAGTTCTAACCAAAAGCGCGTATAGCCGAGAGATAGACAAAGTTCAGATTCCTATCAACTGTTTAGATGTTCTTGCTCAATTTATTGTGGGCATATCTATTATGAAGAGATGGGGTGTTGAAGAAGCATTTGACATGATAAGAAAATCATACAATTACAAGACTCTTGATTTTGATGATTATATTGACGTACTAGAATATCTGGGAGGATACAATCTAGATGTAGAAGAGAGAAAAATCTATAGAAAGATATGGTATGATGATAAAGAAAAAGCATTTGGGAAGAAAAGAGGTTCTAGATTGGTTTTTTATACTAATATAGGAACCATTCCAGAAAATGCAGATTATCGAGTAGAATTAGAAACTTATAGAACAAGAATAGGTGTTCTTTCTGAAAGTTTTGTTGAACGATTGACACCAGGTGATATTTTCGTATTAGGTAGTCATACCTACCAGTTCAGAAGAACTGTGGGTTCCAGAGTTGTTGTTGCTGAAGCTTTTGGAAGAAGACCCACTATACCTAATTGGGTTGGTGAGGAACTCCCTAGATCTTTTGAATTATCACAACAGATTGGTAGATTCATTGATGCAGTTTCAAAGAAAATACAGAAAGAAGATGAAAGTCAAGTAAGAGATTGGATTGAAAGATCATTTCAAGTAGACGAAATTATTTCGAAATCAATTGTTGAATATGTTAAGGAACAGATGATGTTTCTCAATGTTACTCCAAGTGACAAAAAACTATTGATAGAATCTTATATTGATCCACAAGGTAGAATGATTTTAGTTTTTCATGCCTATTATGGAAGGAGGGTAAATGATGCATTATCAAGAGCTTATGCATATACAATAGGAAAAGCTATTGATTCTGATATAGGATCAGCTGTTAATGATAACGGTTTCTTGTTAATGCTTCCCATAGACAAAATAATAGACACTTCCATTATCCCTGAACTATTGTCTGCTCTAAATCTGGAGGAGATTCTTAAACAAGCAATAATTAATACAGAACTGTTTGTTAACAGATTCCGTCATGTAGCAAATAGAGCATTTATGGTTCTAAGAAGAAGTGGTCAAAAACACATTTCTGTATCTAGACAAAGCATGTATGCTAGAAGAATATTCTCAACTCTTCGGGACCAGGACAGTTTTTGTTTAATAAAGGAAACTTATCGGGAGATATTAAAAGATTACATGGATTTGGTAAATTGTTTAATAGTTTTATCAAAATTGCAAAAAGGTGAATTTGAATTTCACATCACTCCCTTGTCAGATATCCCTAGTCCATTTGCTCATGGAATCGTTCTAATGGGTATTTCAGATATAGTCCGGATTTCAGATAGAAGTGCCTTATTAAGAGAGCTACATCAACAGGTTCTGGCGAAAGTTTTTGGAAAGGAAGGATCTAAAGAAATACTATTTAACACTGAATTAGTTGAGAGGATTTTCAATAATCGAAGCTATAAGAACACTGATCTCCCTATTTCTTCTCTCAAGCAATTGAAGAGCGCTGTAAAAGCTTTAGCACCAATTAAAACAACAGATAGTGTGAATCCAAGCATCTATCATCACAGTATTAATGATGCGAAACAGATAAGAGCCTGGTCTTTGGCTTTACACAATAATGGGGAATTAATAGAAGTTCATATTGCTAAAGGAGATAGAAGATCTATACCAATAACAGATTTTCAGTTATTTTGGAATCTTTATCTTAAATCAATTGAGAAAACTGAATTTGATGAGAAACTTCTGAAACTAATTAATGATGTTCATCCTATTTCTCTAAACAAAATCGCAGAGGAACTTAAGGAAGAAACAAGAACTGTTCAGATACATCTAGAAAAATTAGAAAGAGCTATGTTAATAGCTCGTGTTGAATATGAGCTATATGGTGGGAGAATTCGATCAAAGTATGCACCAATAAGTGAAGTCGTTCCTGAACCTCTACTTAGAGAAGCAAAGAAGCTTGATCCTGAAGAATGTTTAAAGAAGATTATTCTTCGTTTCTTAAAGATACGTGGACCTTCTACTCTTCATCAAATAACCGATTATTTGAGAATCGAAGAGGAGAAACTTGTACGAGCTTTGGCTGAACTTGAACAGAAAAGTCGAATATTAAAAGGAAGAATTACTGAATCGTCCACTGACCTTCAATACATTCGTTTAGAAGATAGAGAATTACTTCGGAATCTCAGTAAT
>JAAFKI010000061.1 GCA_021399345.1 Candidatus Heimdallarchaeota archaeon | reverse complement strand
TACATATGATTTGATCTGCTCATCTTCTATCAAAGCTCCTTCTCGATATGTTTTGATGTTTCTGAACAAGTTTTTACACCTTTCATAGATTTTTTAGTATTGCCGACTTACTACTCGGACTATACTATAACACGTATAGTATTGGGCATTTATAAACATTTCCAATTTGAACTCACCTCTGAATAGAATGTGTAAAAAGAACAACATAAAATAGAGTTAAAAACCAAAAGATTAACCTCTCTGTAATTAAGGGGAAAAGTCAGTATGAGTGATCAAGAGAGAAATGAAGATATCTTAAAACTAATTAAACAGGGAACTGACTATTTTGACAAATATAAATTTGAGAAATCTCTTAACTGTTTTCAAGCAGTTCTTGAAATTGATCCAAATCATGGAGAATCGTATCTTGCTTTAGCAAATATATACAGAGCTCTTGGTAAAATACCTAAAGCAATTGAAACTTGCCAAAAAGCTTTGAATATAGCCCCATCAGATGTTACTGCCTTATTACTACAAGGAAATTTCCACTATGAATTAGGAGATATAACAAGTTCTTTCAGATGTTATCATCAAGCAGCTGAGATAGATCCAAAAAATACCGATGTGTGGTTCAATCTTGGCAATTTACACAAATCACAGAAAGAATATGAACAAGCTCTAGAAGTTTTTCAGAAAGGAGAATCCTTAGATTCATCTGATTTAGGCTTGCTTATTATGCTTGCTGATCTTTATGAAGAATTAGAAGATTTTGACAAAGCGGTTAATTACTATTATAAGATAGTTAAACTAAGTCCAGATGCTTATTCTATTTGGGTCAGATTAGCTGAACTGCATTTTGACAGAAACGAATACAAAGATGCAGAAAAGTGCCAATTGGAGGTATTAAGAATTGACCCTCAAGATTATATCGCGTTGAATAATCTAGGATATAATCAATTGAAGCTGGGTGAAATCGATTTAGCTCTAGAAAACATCAATAAATCGATTGAGATATTCCCCAAATATGCCAATTCGTGGGATAGTTTAGGTGAAATTTATGAAGCAAAAGATGAATTAGATAAAGCCTTAGAATTTTATACTAAAGCTGTAGAATTGGATCCATCTGTTGAAGATCACCATAAGAATAAAAAAAGATTAGTAGAAAAACTAAAAAAGAAGAACTAGGGATAACAAAGTTCCCAACTGGGTTGGAAAATATGAACCATCGTCATCATTTCATTATATCCAGCTGTTGAGAAGAAAGGTTCAGGACAAGTTTGTTGATTATTATGACTTATATCAAAATGAATATGTGCACTTTCCTGAACATATAGGAATCTTGCTATTTCTTGACCTAATTCTACCCAATCGCCTTCTTGAACTAATACCATTGCAAGCTGTTTATCTTTATCAGCGGGATTTTGAGTCCAAGGTTCAAAATTATATCCCAGAGTTATGCTCTTATTGAAACGTATTCTAATACTTACATAAAATCTGTTTTCAATTCCCTCTCCATTGTCTCTCCAACTAATCTCCTCTACTTGACCAGGAGAAGCTGAAATCACTTTGGAATTATTCAGGAAGAAGTAATCTAAACCATTATGAATGAAACCCCAGGGACAACTAGTAGATTCACTATACCCTTCATTAAAGGCATAGTTGTTTGAACGATTTTCATAAATCACGTTCATGTAATTAAGATTATCAGAAACATAACGTTCTCCAGGATTGAAGGTGAGATTGTTCCAGAAAAATGCTAGAAACACTGAACCTACCGCAAGTATTGCTAGAAAAAATATGATTAACAGTATCTTAACAATTTTACGCATGGATATACATGAATAACATTAGCTTAAAAACATTTTTTGGAATAAGAATAAAAAGAAAGGAAAGAAATTAGAGCTCTTTTTCATACATTGCTGATCTGCTTTCTTGCTTGAATCCCATGGCTTTGTAGTCATCTAGTTTTTCCATCATTCCACCAAATAGGAATGACTTAAGCTCTGCAATTTCTTTCTCTTTACACTGATTAACAATCTTGGAAACAAGCTCTTGTCTATATTTATCATCAGTTGCATAGATATATCCTACATAAGCTTCATTCTGTTCTGGATTAACTTGTGCATAAGTTCGAGCAACGATTTTATCATCTTTTCTGATAATGAAATGCCCAATAACTGCTTCTGTTGAATCAATAACCTCAAAGTTCTGTGTGG
>JAAFKI010000060.1 GCA_021399345.1 Candidatus Heimdallarchaeota archaeon | reverse complement strand
TGAAAACCAGTGAGTTCATTAAACCAACACTTTTGGGAGAATATTCAGATTTTCTATCCGTTCAAGGTATTAAAGTAGATGGAGATCTTGCGTATATTGGCTCTGGGTATGGTCGAAGCATTTTAAATCTCACTGACCTATCAGCCCCTTCTAAAATATGTGATTATGGTTCTTCCAGCACATTCTATATAGAAACAGATGGACGATATGTTTATTCTATCAGTGATGGGGGAACATTTGATATCTATAATACTACTGATTTAACTTCTCCTTCACTTACAGGATCTTATAGTTCTGGAATGGGCATCACTGCATTTGATAAATTTGGTGATTTTGCTCTTGTTGTTTCAGCTACTGAAGGTATCCATATAGTAAATGTCTCTGGTCATACAAATCCTAGCTTTGTTAGTTCATCTACTTTCAGTGGTATGGATATTGCACTAGGAATAAAAGCTGCTGGAGATTTAGCTTATCTTATAACTTTCAGTGGATTTCATGTATTGAACATTACTGATATACATTCAATCACCCAACTCGGAGAATGTTCTGCTAGTGGGATGTGTTACAGAATGATAGTTCAAGGCGATTATGTATTAGCAGCTACAAATAATGGAATCCTTATATTCGATGTTAGTGATGCCACTAATCCTATACTTACTACTACCTATGCCCCTTCAACAATTGCGTACGACATGTTTCTTTCTGGTAAGTTTCTATATGCTGTCATCAAAGATGGTTCAGTAGGAAGTGTACAACGTATCAATATTACAGATGTAACAAATCCGATATTATTGGATTCATTCAATAGATCTAGAACATTCAAGGGTATAGCAGTAGATGGAGATTATGCGTTTGTACTTGCAGATCAGACACAAGCTGAAGATTTCTTTATCATTGAGTTTCAGAAAAACAAAGCAAGGATAATTGCTCATGAAACTCTTTGTATTGCTCAATCAACTTTAATTTATTCGAACTCTTCTACTTCAATTCACAATGCTACCATATCAAGTAGTGCAAATACTCCGCCCAACACAAATATAACCTATTTTCTAACTGCTGACAATGGATTACATTGGGAACAACTTCTACTAGATTCGGATCATTCGTTTACATTTACAGGTAATCAATTAAAATGGAAAGCAATCTTAGAAAGCTCAGATGTATCTTTGACACCCTCGTTATATTCTATATTAATTGGATTTAACACAACAGTAATTATTGCTGAATTTTCACATCTTCATTCCATTTTACTAGTAGCTACAGTACTTGTGATTATAGTAAAGAAACGGAAAACGGCTAAATGAGTTAATAAATCTGTTAAAATAAAGAGAAACACCAATTACAGAAGCACAGGCTTCTCAGTAATCTTTAGTTTGAACAATAATATCCTTATTCATTGAATCACTATTTGAAAAACAGTATAATATCTGATAAATAAATCCTACTCCTTCAATAAGCAAATGATTCTAGTTATGATTAGTTAAAACCTTATTCTCGAATAATTATAGCTTAGACTTTCTTATAAGTGCTCATGAGACAATTTATATTGGATGGAAAATAACAAAAGAATGAATATAATCAAAGGTATTGCTGGTGCATTGATTCTTTTATTAGGGGTGAGAGTAATTATAGGATTTACAAGTGGTTTTTTTGATGAATCCTTCCCATGGGTTATAATAGCAATAGTAGGGATTATTGTAGTTATAGTTATATCTGGAATTTTAGTTCTGCCAAGAGCTAGAATAGAAAAACTTTCTAGAACCCATGAATTTAGAACTGATTAACATAATAGGGAATATCATAAAAAAATTCAAAGGAGAGAAGATAAGAATTTTATTTCTAAACAAAAACATACTCGAAAAAAGGAGTAATAAAACTAGATATATGAATTCTGTGGAGTCATGCTCAAGGATGGAATAAGAATTTGTTCCTTACTGTGTTAAAGAAGGAATAGATGATGTTGTTAGCCTTTCTAGATCAGTTATAAACGTCGAAGAACTTTTGATTAATTCTAGAAAAATGAAAATCTAGGAATGCTAGAAAATTAAGAATTCTCAGATTTACAAAAAACCATCTTGAATTAGGAGTGATGATATATAAAATCCAAATTCCTACGAAAGAATTAAAAATAGTATAGAGAATTAGTTTAAAAAAAGTGATAAAATGGTTTCATTTCTGGCAAAGCATGCAGCAGGTTATGCATATGGAAAATTAAGTTATGCTCTTACTGATTATATGACAAATCCTGGACCTGTAGAAGTCCTCGATTCTCAACAACAAAGAAAACCCGTTGTTCTTATGTTTTTAAAACCAAAGAGTATCGATCGCAGAGAACAAATAGGTTTGATTGTTGTGGGAGACATAGACCAAGAGAGTATGAGAGAAGTAGAAAAGGATCTTATTGCTGGAATAGCGATGGGATTTCAGATAAGCTTAGAAAAACATAAAGAAGCTAAGTTAAAATCAGCTAATCTAAAATTCTTAGAAAATACATATAGCAATTATGAGTTTAGATTTCAAGAAGTTGGAGCTTATGGTGCAAGTATAGGTTTGGGAATTTATCAATATAAGCACATGAGGAAAGAAATGAAGAAAGTTGTGCTTACAAAGGGGATAAAATGGGACGAAGATTTCAATAACTTTCTAGTGAAAATTCGAGAAGACAAATACTCTGGAACACCAGTTATTAAATTCTGGGAGAAGACTATGAAAGAAAACATCTGGGTTATACCAAGTGAAGTAGTGAACTTTTGGCAGTATGTAAATATTTACTCAGAAAATGAAGCTGGAGAACTAGCTGGGAATCTTTATGTTGCTTTCAAACAAAGTGATACAAACGAAATAAAAAGTGTCGGTAGAAAGATTGAATCATATATCTATACTGAGGACAAAAGAAGAAAGAAAATGATGAAACAAATGAAAAAGAAGAAATAAGAAATACATTTCAATATACTCCAACAGAAACAATCACAGAGTTCTACACAGCAACCTTGACTCTTTTGTTATTGTAGTTTACTATCTTCACAACAACATTCACAACATCATGTGAGAAAAATAAACTCAATTTTAAGTAAGAATGGAATTGAAGAAACTAATTGGGTAGTAAAAATTGATAAAAAATAAGAAACATTAATTTCCAGAATAGTTTCAGTTCAGTATGTCAGTTTTTTCCTTGTGCTTTTATAAGTAAGTCAAGATAAATAGTGCTACAAAAGAGATGATGTTAAATGTCTTCAGTTACAAAAATAAGAATTACACATGAGCAAGGTTTTGCATCTAAAGAATGCCTAGAAGAAGCATTAACGATACATGATCTTAGATCAGGGTTTCATATAACTCGGGTGGGGGACAAATATCAGCTTAATACTAGTTCATCATCTAGAGATGGTGATAAGCTAAAAATGGAAAACGACCTTAAGAAAAGGTTAGATGAAATAGTAAGTATAATCTTACCTACTTATACACGACTTCTTGCTACAGACGATTTTAATTCCAAGGGGTTCTTTCTAAAAAGAAATTCGAAGGATATGAGTGAAGAAACACTTGTATTTCAGAGAATAAACTCCTTTAGCGAAAAAGATGTCCCTGAGCAAATAATCATTAAAATTAGAAGAGATTACAATCTTACTATAGATACTAACAATTTTACTGGCAAGAAATGTCTAGAAACAACTAAACAGTTTGAAGACAAAATAGGTCAAGTTATTCATAGAGAGATGAAACCAGAAACAGCCACGAGCAGTCGAAAATTGGCTACAATTCAGATAACACTAGTGCACTGACCTGAAGTGACCAAATTGCGTATTCATCAAATAATCAAGCAAACAAGAGCAAATGGTCCAGATGTAAGACTAGGTATATGGATTCAAGGATGTTCAAGAAACTGTCCAGGCTGCATTAACCCAGAAACTCACGATATCTCAGGAGGTTATGAACTAAAACCAACTGAGATTCTCTCAATCATTTTAGAAAATGAGAACGAAATTGATGGGGTTTCGATAAGTGGGGGAGAACCTCTGGATCAGAGTGAGGAACTGAGAGAATTATTACATTTAATCAAAAGCAAGACTAATCTTTCAGTCATTATGTGGACAGGCTATACAAGAACAGAAATAGAAGAAAAGCTGCTATTCGAAGAATTATCAAAACTAGTTGACCTAATAGTTGTAGGGCCCTATATAGAGGAATTGCATGAACCAAAAGGACTTACAGGTTCATCAAATCAAGAATATATCTTCTTTACAAAGAAATATACTGAACAAGATCTTCTTGATATTCCAAGTGCTGAAATAATTTTTGTTGATGGGGAAATGCAAATCACAGGAATAAATACAGAACAAATAAAAAGCTGGTTTGAATGAAACCAAATTCTAAGTGAGAATGGAATTGAAGAAGTTAAATGGATAATCGAAACTAAAGATTAGGTTTAGTATCTGTATTACTTAGAGGTCTAAGACTTTGAAACAAAAAAAGGAAGAATTACTGATTATCACTAACCCTGTAATATTCTTTGAAATCTTTTTAAATCTATGTCAAACTCTTTACTACAATAATTTCTCAAGGGCTAGCTTTAATTAAAAAATAAAGAAAAAGAATGTCTTTACAAACAATCTAGAAGGCAATCGCAGAATCCTGAACTTTTCTTCTTACTACTTCCTCCTCCACAACAACATCCACCACAGCAATCACAGAAATCTTCTTCTTCCTCTTCACCAACTATAGCATCTATAATTCCACCATCAAAGTGAATGGGTAAGTGTTTGTCTTTGAATCTTATAATGTAAGGTTCAAGGTCAAAACCACAATGAGCACAAAATTGACTGTTGATTTCATGGGTTTCTTTGCATTTAGGACACTTCATATTGCATTGCATAGGCAGTCAGCTTTTCTTGAAAATATTTAAACCTTTTCCCAATTAAAGTTGGTTTGAAAGGATAAGGTAAAAAAACAGTTGAAATTTATACTTTTATTTCCGATTTCTACCAAATTTATATCAAACCCCACAAGTTTAAATAGAATTACATAGATTTTTACATGATTCACATAGGGTGAGAATTTATGAAAAAGAAATTAATATCAAGCTTAGTATTGACTGTCCTACTCATCAGTAGTTTTCCATTTTTACCAGCTCAAGCAGCTAATGCCGTTGGCTATGTAAAAGTCACTCTTTTAGATGTTTATATTATTGATGATCACGATAGTTTTCCACTAGGTGCTGGAGAAATTTATTATAATTTTGACATTAACGGTTCCGAATTTTCAACCGGTCAGACTGAAATTGACGGTGGAAATAATGACACTCTGAATTTTGTTCTCTTCGATTCTCTTATAGAGGATCAGAGTAGCCTGTTTTTCTACGTCAGTTGTTGGGACTACGATGATTTAGATCCGGATGACTTTATAGGTGAATATAATTTTACTTTACCTTCACTTGATCTTGCTACTTTTGTTGCAACTTATGGTAATTATGAAGTGTTTACTCTACCTGATACAGATGCTATCTTCTACTTTGAGGTGATTGTTGAGGAAACTATTACTCTACCTCCTGAGGTTGATGAAACAGCATACATCACAGTCACTTTAGTTAGTGCACAGATTCATGATAAACATGAAGCTATTGGCAAAGGCGATGGAGAGATTTATTTCAGTTACCAGATTTATGATACTCGCAGAAGTACCACTGAATACAAGGATATAGTAGACGGGCAAACGATTATGACTAATCTAGAACTCTACAAAGGTCCTCTCGATGATGAATTCTATTTTGATATCTTCTGTTTAGAAGCAGATATTGATGCAGATGATGCTTTAGGTGGAATTGTTCATAACTATCCTGTCTTCAATGCTGAATGGTGGAGAGCTAATAGAACTTCAAGTTATACAGTTGTCATACCAATAACTGATGTAACCTTTACTGTAAAGATAGATGTTACTTATCCAGCTGTTCCTGGCAATTATGAGATTATAGGATTACTGAATGAAGCTACTATCTATTTTGATACAACAAGGGATGCACAAGTTACCATTCATTATGGTACTTCACCAGGAGCTTTGACTAGTACTTTGAATATGACCGGTTATCGAACAAGTCATAGTGCTTCTATCGGAGGTTTATCTGCAATGACCAAATACTACTTCAAAGTAGAAACAACTAGTTTGGATGGAGAAGTATATGTTGACGATAACGGAGGAAGTATGTTCTCCTTTGAGACTATAGTTGACCTACCAGTTTATAGCAAAGTAACTAAGAATCTAGGGTTGGATGAATATTACTATCAAGACCTAACAGGAGGTATTGGCTTTGTTAACTTTACTATAGGTATGTTTGCAGGAATGTATATTCCAGTGCTTTTTGAACAAGAAACACCCAAATACGTTCTCCCTGGAAATAGTGTAAGTACTGAAGTTACTATTACTCCCGAGGAAGGATATGTAGGTGCAGAAGTAATCGGTGAAGTAGAAGTATACGGATACAAATTACAATTGTTCGACCCAATAAGCTACTACTACAATTATATGACTCCATTCGGTGACTTGACTCTCTATTCGTTCAGCTATACCTACCCAATTGGAACACT
>JAAFKI010000059.1 GCA_021399345.1 Candidatus Heimdallarchaeota archaeon | reverse complement strand
GAAACATCCTGTCTTTGGAACTGGTGAATTAACCCCTGTAGGAACTCCTGCAGCAGCTAAAGCAGTCCGTAAAGCAATCAGTCATTCTGTACCACGTGATGTTATTGTAGATCAAATTCTAGAAGGTCTCGGTGCACCTGGTGTAACTCCATGTCCTATTGTATCAGTAGCATATGATCCCACATTATTACCATATGTATATGATCTTGATCTCGCAATCGAATTCATGGAAGAAGCTGGTTTTGAAGTAATCATAACAATTACAGACCCAACTACTACTGGAATTGTCGGATTAGTATTCCTATCCTTCTTAGGATTGGCATCAATTTTAGCCTTCAGAAGATACAGAAAATAAAGTTCTAAACTTTTTTTCTTTTTCCTTTTTTTACTTTGTTCTTTCTAAAAAAGGGTTGAGAATCTAAACTTAATTTAACTATAAATTCTCAAAGTTGTTTTACAGTATGGACATCTCTCGTTTTCTTTTATCCAATCAACGAGATGTTTAATGTGAAACAGATGCTCACAAAATGGACATTCGATAGCATTTTCATAAACCGGTTGAAAGCACACCATACACTTTTGCTCTTTTAACTCAGCTAGTTGTTTTCCTTTTATTACTACTTTCTTGAAGAATTTAGCTATTTTAGATAGATTCTCCGCAACAATTATTGTTTCCGCTGTGGTTTCTACTCTTTCCATTTTCCTTGTAGTGATTTCACTTATTGTTGCAGTTTTTGTTAAATAGCCAACAAAATCTCCAAGTATCGCTTTATCAATTAAAGGATTACCAACAACAATCAGTTTTTTCTTTGCCCTTGTGGCTGCAACATTTAATCGTCTAGCATCAGCAAAACCTCTCTTACTCTTTGTAGTGGTTTCGGTTAAAGAAAGAACAATTAATTCACGATCACTCCCTTGAAAGCGATCAACAGTATCAACGGTTATAGTTGGCGAGAGATTTCTTCTGATTTCCGCCACTTGTCCTCGGTAAGGACAGATTACCCCTAGTTGATCTGTTGTTAACCCAAGATCTAAGAAATTAGTTATTATTTCACTTACTACCTTAGCTTCTTCTACATTATACTTTTTCTGGTGATCGAAAATACCGTTTACTGGGATGAAAATCAGGGGGTGTTTTGGATCATATATTTCAGGACAACTAAATTTAGAATAATCACCTTTGTAATTAGGTAATTCCAGAAGATTCTGATATCTAACAAGATCATCAAAAGATTTGAGTTTATTTTCATAAAATCGACTATTAGAAAAATCAATAAGCTTTTCATTCATTCTAAACTGGTGAGTTAGAAGATGTATGGAAGCAGGATTTCGCTCTGCTAAACGTTCAAATAAGGAAATACTCATATTTTCCTTTTGAGCTTGAGGACTTTGAACCACAGGAGGAAGTTGTTTATGATCACCCACCAAAATGAACCTATTTCCTTCAAGCAAAGAAGATAAAACCGTTGGTTCAGTCATCTGACTCGCTTCATCAATGATAATTGTTTGGATTCCTAATTTTTCATAAACTGGATTAGATATAGTGGTGGTGGTTGCTACAATAATTGGATACTCTCTTAAAATTTCTTTAGTAGACTTCTCAGGATTTTGCTTTTTGTAAAAGTCTATAGTGTAATTTCGAATATCTTTTTGAATCGAATGAGAAGAACCAATTCTGATAAAATTATGAAATTCATTTTCTAGTAGATATTTGCAAACATTATCTACAGCTCTATTTGTAAATGCTGTAATCAGAATTGTTTGTCCTTGTTTAGCTAGCTCAATGGCTGATTTTGCTATCACATAAGTTTTTCCTGTTCCTGCAGGACCTTGAATAAGAGAATAATTTATTGTTCCAAGAATCTTTTCTACAGCTTCATTTTGTGTTGGATTACTTGGAATATATTTTCCCTTTATAGGTTCGGTTTCAGATTTACTAGCTTGAATAACTAATTCACGGAAAGGATTTCTTTTGAAAAGAAGACTAAACAAACCTCTTTGTTGTCTTCTAAAACCAACGTCTATTGAGTACATATCAATTGTTGAAACTGATTCTTGAGTTGCTCTGGTTTCAATTTCTATCGATGTATTTGATATGCCTGAAATCACACCAGTACTTACAAAACCTTGTTTGATTCGTCCTTTGCTCAAAATAACAATATCACCTTCACGAAGCTCACTGTTATTCTTGCAAGAATATAACAACCTAGTTGTACTACCTTCTTTTATTTCATTTTCCAAAGATAAATCGGTAATGGCTTTTCCTTTGGCAACTCGTTGATCAATTGAGAGTTTCCACAAATCAGAAAGATTTCTTGCTGATTCACTTTTGTCAAATCTAATTAGTTTCGAGAATTTGTTAAAATACCCGATGTGAGTATCAGGAAGAGATTTTTTTGTACAAAGCTGCTCGTGGGGACATGTTGAACAGCTACGTTCTTGATTCAAGCCTGCACAAACTAAAGCACAATAATGCTTCACAAAACAATTTCTACATCTGTTATGTTGAGATTCAGGAAGAATTGGAGGAATATACCCCAGATAGGAGATTCGGTAAGCGATGTTTCTATGTTGCATACCATATCTCAGGAGACCCCAATTAGGATTAGCAGTTTTTTGAACAAGTGTATTTGTACCAACATAGAGAACACTTCCTTCTTCAGGAGGAGATTCATCTATATCAGTTTGAAGACCATAACGATAGAGAGAAACCTGAAGGAGATCAGAAAAGCGAATGTCCTTCTCTTCAGAAACTTTTCCGGTTTTTAACTCGATGATTTTGTTATCACTAAAAAGATCGATTCTACCTCTGATTCCGAAGAAAGGAGAAAGAAATAAGATTTCAGGTAAAGCATTTGGGGGAAGATTTTCAACAAAAGAATCTAGACTTTCTGTCATTTTTCTAACATCTTGAAATACGGTCTCTTTCTTGTATCCATAATGCTCATACTGAAGAGAAAAATTATCTAGGACTTTAGATAGTTCTTCAGAGGGTTTAGAATTGTTAGAAACAGCTAAACTAAGGGCATCATGAACAATGGAACCCCTAATAGCTATGTAAGGAGAAGGAGTATCACCAACGATTTCATTAATATAATAGCTTCGAGGGCAAAAGGATACGCTGTTGGCAGCTGTGGCATACATTAAGATATCAGGGTCAACTACTACAATGGATTTAGAACCTGCTGAAAAATAGTAAGATTCATCATCTACTATCTTTTCAACATTAAAAATCTTCAAAGGAGTATATGGTGGGAGATAATCTCCAATCTCATGCCAAGGAGACCAAAGATTAAGTATGAAGTGTTCTTTGTCTACATCAATAAGTATGGTAGAAAGAGGATTGTTGCCTTCTTTTTGAGAGAGAGTTTTCAAGAACACACAGTCTAGATTAAGCATGGTTGATACTAAATCTAGAAAATAATAAATAAACATGTGGGTAAAAATGAGGAAAGAAAAATGTATCAAGGATTTTTGTTGAAACCAAATTTTAAAAGGTATCAACAAACACTATTTGATTTGAAGAACAAAAAGTAATAAAGTGAATAAAAATGGCAGATGATGTTTTTATTATTGATAGTAGTGGAATTCCTTATTATAGTAGATGTTTTGGAGGAGAAACTTGTAAAATGAGACCGGATTATACACTACAAACAGGCTTTCTAGCGGCGTTATATGCGTTTTCAAAAGAATCATATGGACAACAGGAAATACAGACAGTTGTCTTTTCAGACTTAAAATTGCATTTCAGAGTAGATAACGAAAGAGATGTGATAGTTGTATTTACTACACCAATGAGTGAAACAGACGAAGAAGTGAAAAATCAAATGGAAATGACTTACGGAGCATTTCTTGAAATGTATGAGGACCAAATAGGAAGAGGATATTCAGAACCTGCAGTCTTTGATGGATTTGATGAAGTCCTATATAATTTGAACGTTGTCAAATCTAAACCAATGGGTATGATAAATTTGGGAGAAAAAGTGCGAGGATGGAAAAGACTGTTTAAGAAATATAAGCATAAATAGAAAAAAAGTGAGAAGAATTACCGATTCACTCGTAATCTATACATTCGCTTGGACATTCATCTATGCATAATCCGCAATCTGTACATTCTTCTTTTCTTGTTGTCACTGCAACATCTTTCAAATCATATACATTCTCTGGACAGATGTCCACACAAGCACCGCATGCTATACAACATTCTGCATCTACTACTGTTGGCATTTTTTCTTTCACCTAGTGTTTGAAATCCTTTTTTTACTCCTCTTTTTAAACTCTTCTCTCAAGCCATGTCTCCCAGCATTCTTCTGCATTTCAAGTTACTCATTCCTATGTCAATTTGTTCACACCAAATCAATTTTTTCTATCCTCTCTTCGTATAAAGAACAGTTAGCTTCTGTTTACAATAAATCTAACTATGTTTTATAGTAATCATGCAAATAAAAAATAGAAAAAATAATCTGAATTAGATTATTTTATTTGTGTTGATCTTCCTCTAGCAAAATCAGCGATAACAATGTAGGAAACTATTTTTGCAAATTCTGTAGAACTACTTAAGATTCCAACAACTTCATTTGTTGCTTCATCTACAGCTCCAATCAGAACTTCCTCGTTTTCTCTTTCAACTCCTATGAACTTTGGCAATTCTACTCCTGTACCCACATCTCTGAACTTTCTTACCTCAACATTTGCTTCTGCTGTATAAGCTGAATCGATCCATTCTCTATTTATCGTTTCATCTAGTTTTGTTACTATAGTAACTCTTACTGTTGAAGGTAAGGTTTTCACTGCATCTAGCGGTATATAGTCTGGATTTGGGGACATTATTGTTACACTTCTTTTTGCAGCTCTGACTATTCTATCCATATGATCTTTTGTAGCTTCTAATCCTGTTATTGATGTTGTTTCGACTCTAGGTATGGGTGATTCTCTAGTTGTTGCTTCTAGTGTTCTGAAATCGTTCTTCAATTTCATAGCTACTGTTAAAAGATGATTAGCTGTATCTGTGAACTTTCCTTCAGTCTCAGCAAGAAATCTTGCTGCGGCATCTACTTCTTCAGTTAGATTTCCAGCAAGTTGATTTTTACTATCAGTTATTTGAGCCTTTGATGTTGTTACTATATCGTTTGTTATGTTACGGGTAGATTCTAAGGATTGATCCAAATAAGTTGATAATTCAGAGGAAATAGCAGAAGTTGAAGAATTAATCAAATTAACAGCTTCTTGGTACTTTGAATTTATCGCTACTTCATTCTCTTGAGCTATTGCTTGCATTTGACTTGCTAAATCAGACCATTTTTCCTTTAGGTTGTCAGTTTCTGTTCCTAGTGTTTGGTTAATATTCTCATTTAGTTTTGTAGCAAGATCCCTAAAAGATTGAACATGATTGTTTAAATTGTCAACAATGCCTGTCACAATATCACTAAATTGAGTTGAAAAGTTCTCCTCAAAATTACTTAGTCTTGTTCTTGCAGTTTCCTGTATTTCTTGAATCTTATTGTTGTAGTTCTGTAATGTTTCATTATATTGAGCATCAAGTTTTTGAGCAAACATGTCTCTTTCACTTGTTAAGTTGTTACGATGTATTTGCTCACTGTTTTGAAGATTAGTATACTTAAGATTCATATCTTCTTTTATTTGTGACACAGTATTTGATAAGGCAAGGTTTTTCTGTTGAATTAGTTCATCAGATAAAGATTGTTTAATCTCTGAAACCTTATCATTTAGAGCAGATACAGCTTCTTGAACCTGAAGTGACAATTCTTCTACTTTTCTGTTTAGAAGCATTTCAAGTGAGTTATTTAATTCATTTAGAGAACCAGAGACTGTTTCTGAAATTTTATCAACAGTTTCTCCTGTTGTTCTTACAGTTTCAGTTGAAAAACTGAGATTCTTATCTGTTTGACTTTTATTAAACGCTCTAACATCGATTTTTGTTAAATCAATACTTTCTTCCAGAAGTTGTGGAATTTCCCCTATATGGGCTGAATAATTCTCCCCTAATAATTCCAACTTTGGTTTTAGGGTTTGAGATATTTCCTCAATTGATGTCAACGTTTGATTAACATTTTGATCTACTTGGCTACTTGAAGTGGAAGCACTTCCAGTATTATTTTGAGATATTATTGCTTCGGCTGAATCTATTGATGATTTAGCACTTGAAATACTATCTGTATTATTCTGTAATGTTTCTTGAACAAAATTCGTTAAACTCTGTTTCTGTCCATCTTGAATGGCAGATAATTCGCGTTTAATTTCATTTGATTTTGATGCTATAAATTCCTTTTTCTGATTACGGATATTCTCTAATTCTGAGGATGAACTCGCTAATTTTTGATCTAACTCAGCTTCTTTTCTTGAAACAGATTCATTTAACTGTGTTACAAGATTGGTCCTTAGCTCATTAAACTCAGTTTTCTTGCTCTCCATGAAAGTTGAAGTGTTTGTCAAATTATTCTTTACACTTGCACCAATTTGATCGCTGCTTTCAGCAAGATATTCTAAAGGTATTCTAACGAAATATTTCTCGAGATACCCTTCAGATACACCTACAGCACCTTTTTTCTGCAATGCATCAAGAGCAACTTGAACTTTTGAAAAATGAAGATTTCCAAATTGAGCTATTTCAAAAGCCGTTAATTGACCTGACCCTAATAAAAGAGAATAAACTTGTTTTTCTTCTAGTGTTAGTTCTAATCTTTCAATGAATGACATTTTTAATCACCTATTAATTTCAAAGCTCTTTCTCTCAAGTTAAATTAATAAGGTTTCTTAAAAGGCACATGCCACTAGTATCTTTGAGAATCTTTTTTAACAAGCGCAATACTATTGCTGATGTGGTAAACTTATGACTGAATATGAAATAGTCTCATGGGATCAAAGTTACCAGATGACTTTTTACTTATTTGAAAAAATGACAGACGACAATTTCTACCCTGATATCATAGTGGGTATTGCTAGAGGTGGATGGATTCCAGCAAGATTATTAGCAGATTTTTATGGTAACCGAAGGACTGCTAATATAAAGATAGAATTCTACAATAATACTTCAAGGGCCACAGAGAATCCTATTATAACCCAAGAAATTTCAGAGAAAGTTGAAGGTAAAATTGTTTTAATCGTTGATGATGTTGCAGATTCAGGAAAAAGTCTAATGGCAGCTATTGAACATATAAAAGAAATGGGAGCCAAGGAGATTAGGACCTCTACACTATATTACAAAAAGCACAGCATCATAAAACCCGAGTATTATATCAAAGAAACTGAAGCTTGGATAGTTTATCCATGGGAATATGGAGAGTTTGCAGCTTTTCAATATGATCAACTAAATGAGAAGATGTCTATTAAAGAAATTAGAAGGAAATTAAAAGACATTGGAATTCCACCTCCATTAGTGAATGCTTTTTTTTCTCTGATTTTAGATAAAACAAATAAGAAGAGGATAGATAATGAGTGAAGAAAATTCCGAAGACAACGTTGAATTGCCTAGTGATGTTATTGATAGAGTAAATGTTGGTGTTGTTGCAGTCTCTTTAAGCTTATATGAAGAAGGGATGAGTTTAGGAGAACTGATTGAAGTAACGGGGATAAGAGAAAATGATGTAATGAAAAATCTGGAATTTTTAATTCATCATAGAATGGTTCGACAAAGATTGAATACAGATATCTACTATGTTTCTAATTTCAAGAAAATGCTTCAATTCTTACTGTCTTCAGGTTTAATGTTTCCAATTAGTGATCAAATTTCAAAAACTAAGGATTAGAAGAAAAAGAAACATTATTCCCCTAGAAATGTTTCCAATGAGGTTTGAGAATCTTTTTTGATTTTATTATCTGTTAATTGTTTCTCTTTCTTTTCTTCTGTTTTAGAATCATCTACTTTCTTCTTTTTTAATTCATCTTGTGATTTTTTGCTTTTTTCTTTTCTATTATCAGTTTTTGTAGATTTTTCTTTAACAACTTTCCCAGTTGTTTCTGCTTTAGTTACTCTTTTTGGTTTTTGTGATGATTTTTGAACTGGCTTTGTTGTTTTCTGTGTATAAAAAATCAAACTTTGATCCATTTCTTTAGCTTTGCTTATCCATTTTTCTGCCATTTGCAGATAAGCTTCTTCTGAGTATTCTAAAATTCTTTTAGTCAATTTGCTGGATTTATCAGTTAAGAAGAAGACATCTGGTTCATCATACTGAAACCAAGCGACTAAACCAGCAGCCATTTTTGGGTCAGTATTGAAGATTACACGAATAAATGGATAATAATCAACCTGAAAAGCTTTTTTTGAACAATGAAGTTGTTTTATACTTTTATTTGCTATTCCCATTAAACTAGTATTTCTACCTCTTAACCTTCCCATCAATGACCAATAGCTTGGAAAACCATATTTAGTATATTTAAAAGATGATGTTTTCACTAATCCCACTGAAGAAATAAAAGTGAAGAAGTATTTGAGAAATTTCCAATCTTGTTTGATATAACATCTCTGTAAATACATATCCGCTTCAGCAATTAGCTGATAAATACTAAATAACTCTTCAGATGAATCTGCTTGTTTATAGGCATGTTCGTAAACATAAGTAAGTAATTCCCTATAATCAACATCCACCCCGTCTAAAGCCCTTCTAGCAGAAGCAAAATCCTTAGCTCCAAAGATAGTATTAAGGGCTGAATCCAAACTGTGTTTTTGATTTCTCGGATCAAAAATAATTTTAACACCTTTTGTACCAAAGGAAGCTCCTTCTAAATCATTGATAGCAGACCTCGCATCACCACTACTATTTTTGGTTATAGCAATTAGTGTTTCATCGTTAATGTCTAGTTTTTCCTCTTTAACAATCTTTTTGAGAAGAGTGAGAATTTCCTCTTCTTTCAAACGGTGAAATTCTATTACTAACATATTTTTTTTAGCAGATTTCAACGAGGAAGCTGAAGGATCATTGGCGGTACATATTATCGGGATTCTTGTCGCAGATACAGCTTTCGTTAAAGCACTCCCTCCACCTCTATCTTCATTTCCAAAAAGACCATCCGCTTCATCAACTAAAACCAATTTTCTGACTCTCGCCCCTTGAAGTACAGTTCCTTCAGTTGATGATCTTCCAACAAGTAGCTCAACGGCTTTTTTATTTCTTTTATCGCTAGCATTTACTTCAACAAACTCATAATCATATTTCTTTATCAGATAATATACAACACTAGTTTTGCCTACTCCGGCAGGTCCTGCTAATAGAACAACTTTCTTTCTCTGTTGGTTCCAGCTTTTCAACCAATTTTCTAACTTCTGAATTGCCTCCTTGTTTCCAACAAAATCTTCTAATCGCTCAGGACGATATTTTTCAACCCAAGGCACAACTTGATTATCTTTCTTACTAGCCATTAATGTCATTTAGACCATAAATGTTTCAATATAAAAAATATGTGGGTAATGGGAAAATGTTATTTATATTACTCTTCTGGATCTTTCTTTTTATCTTTAGATTTAGTAAAGAGCATTTTCCCTAAAATTCCCCCTGTTATTCCACCTATAAGTCCTATTAATGGCACAAAAATGAACGAGCCTAAAATCAATGTTGCAAAGAAAGTACTAAAAAATAGACCTCCAGAGCCAAAAAACGAAGAAGTCATTGTAGCAAAAATGAAATCTAGAAATAGGAAAGATAACATTGCAGACCAAGCACCAGACCTTAATCCTCCTCTGGAAACTAAACCTCCAACAAAAGAACCGATTAGCCAAATAACTAGTATCAAAACATATACTCCTCCATTACCCAAGGTATTATCAAGACCATAAGTTTCCAGAATTGGAATCGGAATAGGTAGATTCATTTTGATAAATATGTTGACTACTAAGAGAATCAGAAGCATTAACCAGAAATGACCACCAGAGCCATGATCGGCAACTAGTGCGGTATTTGCAATATCTAAAGCTTCGATACCAAGTGTTGGCCAGAGTACTAACATTAGAAGGACAACAACAATTGTACAGGTAATAAAACCTATTATAGATTTGTAAATACGCCTAAGGAAGAACATATCAATCAAACTAAATTGGATATTTTCTTATTTAGACCTTTGTATTTATTTTGAAGAAACAATTCTCAGAAATTAGAATAAGATTGATAGACAGGTTAAAGATGCTTGACATTTCTCAAATTCACTCATGTTCAATGAGATAACATCAAAGCCAGCATTTTCTACTGCTTTTTGTGCGTATGAAAACTTATCAGACATAATAACTGAATCAGCTACAGCTAAACAGTTTACAGAATAGTATTCTTCCTCTGGAACTATAACCAATTCGAGATTCTTCAGTAGGGGGTGGTTATCATATTCAGTTGTTGTAATAGCAGTATTCTTTCCAAGATATTTTATGTAGCTCTTTAAGTGAACAATATTAGAGTTAGTTATTGATGAAATCTCAATATCTAACCAAGATCTTAATTGATTCACACCTTGTTGGTTTGTCCTTTGAGTAATTCCACAAATTAACTTATCTGGGAGATGAACAACATCTCCACCCTCTATAATAGCTGGAGCTGTAGCTCTTTTTACAGAGAAATAGTTCAGCAATGTTTTCTGTACATCTTCATCCTCGCCCCTTCGGCTTTCTAATGCCATTCGTGTTACCAGAGCTTTCTTACCATGTACAATAGCATTATCTTCCACAAAGCACGAATCTGGAAGGCGGTCCTTTGGTGGCAGCTTTATGAGATCTAAACCTAATTCTCTTAGAGTCTCACAATATCGGCCATGCTGCTCTTTTGCCAAAGATAAATTTACAGTATGACCCATTGGATGAGAAGTTATACAATTAATATAACTCTTACCTGGTTCACGAACTATTGCTCTCTTTGCATTCATTTAGATTTCAAAGCATAATTTGGGGATGAGTTTAAATATTTCTCCATCGCATCAGCTAGTATGGAACTAATAGGTCAGACAGTTCAAGCGTATAAGGGGCTTGGTTGCGAACACATCATACGTCTAGCTAAATCACTAGGAATCGAATCATGTGAAATAAACCCTCAAGGAGTAAATTTGGAAAACATAGATAGAATAATAGAAGCTGTGGGAAAGATGAAAACTACATTCCATTTACCTGTGGAAGGAATAGAAGGATTCGATTTCGCTTATCCTGAAAAGGAAAAGGAAATTCAAGATATTATTAAGTTAGTAAATGATTATGGAAAGGATCTGAATATCATCTTAGGGGTTTTTCATCCTGTCGAGACTCATGGTAACCTAGAAACGTTATTGAAAAATATTAAACAATTGAAAATTCCTTTGGTCGTAGAGAATATAGTATTAACTTCTGATGAGGAATTTATTGAAGTATATAATCTATTCAAAAAAGAATTAGGGAGTCAACTAAAAGGATGGTTATTTGACGTTGCTCATTCTTATTTACGTAATGGCCCAGAAAAATATCTTGATTTATTGGATAAAATGCCATTTGATGAATTAGAAGAAATTCATTTATCAGATTGCACAGAAGGTGAAGATTCTCATTACTCATTCGGAGCAGGAATTCTTCCAGTAAAAAAAATTCTTCAGGAGATTAAAAAGAGAGGATTCAATAAAATAATTGTGAATGAGATTGATGCCTATCCTAGCGTATGGAGTGCAATTGATTCTTACCGAGAAGTTGCTAAATATTTCAAGAAGCGACTATATCTCAAGGTTACAGCAAGGCAAGTTTTTGTTAAACCTTTAGTTCAGAAAAAGCTGAAAAAAGCCGATATTACATAATTCTATCTTTAAGATTTTTTCTTAATATATGTCATTAACTGAAAGGATAAATCAATCCATTTGAGATATGAGTTAACTGTAGCTCTTGCTGAGATAGAATCTTTCGCATTAATTCTCAAAATCAATGTTGAGTCTTGCTGCTCAATGGTAGCAACAGACCTTTCGTTTGAATCAAAATCAGTTTCTAGAAGTAAGTTGGAATATATTTGATTGCAGATTTCAACATCAGATAGTTTAATCTCAAAAAGAATATCTATTTTTGAAATGGTTTTTTCTTGAATGTCAATCACCAGCAATTTTTTTCGTATTATTGTCTTGAATCTGCCTTTCTATTATTCTCAATTTTATGCGAGGCCCGGTCTGTTTGTTGTTTTTATCTAAAAATTCTAAGAAGATAATACCATCATCTTTATCCAGATAATCTGCATAAACAGTTACATATTCCTTATCTTTGATTTTCTCGATTGATTCGTTAGTTATACCTAAAAATTTCTTTAGAATTTCCTCTTCAACAGGATTTTCAAGAGTTGAAATCAATATTGAAACAGCAGGTTTTCGATCTCTACCTTTTTTTTGATAATCCCTAGATAACGTTAAACCTCTAATCTTTATAGCATAGGGGATTTCTTCTATTTTATCTGCTAAGTTGAACAATCTAACAAAATTTGGATTACCTTTTACCGAGTTAATTATAATAGCTGTTCCAAAGCCTTGATTTTTCATAGAATTCAAACAAAAAAATTCGTTTGCTGATCCTCTTGGAATCCTTGAAGAACGAGGAACCACACTGACCATTTCATGGATGAAGGTTCTAGTTTTGTTAGTTGGAGAGCGTGATGTAGTATAACCAATTTTAGTCATTAAGTTCACGACGTTTTAGAGTTTTAAAATGTAAGTATGCTAAACCAAAAACAAATAAAATAAAAAATAGGAGGGATTAAAAATCGTCTTTTAATCCTTCAGAAATACGAGTAACTCTTCGTGTTATACTTCGCCCTGCACTAGTGTTGGGTTCCCATGCTCCACCTGCGAGTTTTTCACCGCATTTAGAACACTCCCATATACCAAGACCAGCTCTTTTTAATGTCTTCATTTGACAAACGGGACATTTATAAACAGCTTTACTTTTGTTTTCTATCTCTCTTACTCGTTTTCTAATTGTACTACCATACCTAGCACCGTAACGTCCTGTTGAGCCAACTTTTTTTGTTTTGGGCATTTTTTACACCACTTATTTCTTCGAAAGCGCTTTCATTAGCTCTTTCCTTAAAGTTTTCGATACAAGTAAGCTTTCGCGAAGTATTTTCTTTATTTCTTCAGGTGTATAAACTCCTTGTTTTCCCTTTTGAACTGATACAACATGGTCTTCTTCATCGAATCCAAAGGTTATTCTAGAGTTACCAACTCTTTCTTCCTTGAAGCTAGCATCAAAAATATTGAATTTATCTACTTTATACGATGTTACTGAAACAGGATAATGGTTTATTTTTAGTGGTTCTTTTTCTTCTAAAACCTCAACCACACCATCTTCTCCAACTTTGGTTTTAGGTATTTCAGTAGTTGCTAAAGCGGCTAATGCGCCAAGTGTGGCAGCATCAAATAGATTTCCATCATCATTTAAAATGTAAAAATCTATAAACAATATCCAAACAGATTTTTCAGGAATAATACATAGTTTCGATAAATCTATACAATGAGATTCTCTTATTGCTCTATCTGTTACCCTTGCAAGTTCTATTGCATTGTTTGAGGGAGGACCACTCTCAAAATATTGTGATGCTAAGGGAGAAAGTTCTGCACTTGTTGTAATAACACCTGTGTTTGGAGTATCTGGATAAGGGGTTCCTAAAATTGCTTTAACTCCAACAATCAGTTTGGTATCTCCAAGTGTTACAACCGCTGATCCCTCAGCTTTTCCTACATAATGTGTTTCAATATTAACCTCTCTAATCTGATTCAATTCTCGATTATCGGTTCTCTTATTCTGTTCCAAAAGGGATAGAATGTGATCTTTCTCTATTTCACTAATAACATAATTATCTCCCATTTTACTCTACTCCTTCTTCTTTGGCTTCAGCTTTAGGTTTTTCCTTGACTTCAGTTTTAGGTACTTCCTTGACTTCAGCTTTAGGTACTTCCTTAACTTCAGCTTTAGGTACTTCCTTGACTTCAGTTTTAGGTACTTCCTTGACTTCAGCTTTAGGTACTTCCTTGACTTCAGCTTTAGGTACTTCCTTAACTTCAGCTTTAGGTACTTCCTTGACTTCAGCTTTAGGTACTTCCTTGACTTCAGCTTTAGGTTTTTCCTTAACTTCAGCTCTAATATCTGTATATTTCTGTTTTAAGGCGTTTTTTTGAATTTCGAATATTTCTTTTGCACCTTTGACAGCCAAATCTAAGCTTTCTTCAAATTGATCTATGGTGAAGACTCCGTCTAGCTGAAGTAATGAAATTTCATCTAAAGTAGGAGCATATGCTACAGGCATATCACCCGAACCCTTTTGGTCTTCTAAATCATATAAATCTAGAGCAACTTTGTCATTAATTAATCCTGCAGCTACTGAGGAAACTATACCTCTCATTGGAACTCCAGCATCAGCTAGAGCAACAGAAGCAGCTATTAAACTGGCACAACGAGTACCACCATCAGCTTGAAGTACTTGCATATATACATCTATAGCTGTTCTTGGATACTTCTCAGTTAGAACAACTGAAGATAAGGAATTTGCAAGAATCATAGAAATTTCCTTTTCTCTCCTTGAGGGAGCTGGGCTTTTTCTGTCATTAACTGAAAAAGTTGACATTCGATAAAAGCATTGAATTAATGCTCTATCTGGTAATGCTCTGTGTTTTGGATGCAGTTCTCTAGGTCCGTAGACCGCAGCAACAATAATGTTCTTTCCCATGCGAATTTCTGCAGAACCATCTGCATTTTTTAATACACCAATTTTAATACTTAAAGGACGTAATTCGTCTAAATCTCGTCCATCTACTCTTTTTCCTTTTTCATCGATTAGTTGGACTGTTCCATCTCCTGCCATAATATCACTTCTCATTTTCTGTTTGACCGTTAGATAGCATATCGCGTATTCTGTCAGTTAATCCCTGTGTATGTGCTTCTAACTCTATTTTTGTAATTGATTCAATAGCCTTTATTTCATCTTCAGGCTTCTTTCCATGAATCCAGATTCTTCCATTTTGACCAGTTATAATTTGTGTTCTTGTAAGTCTTTTAACCATATTAATCATAGTTCCTTTCTTTCCAATAACTCGAGGAATATGAGCTGCTTCAATCTCTATCACTCTTCCCCCTCTTAATTTACCTAATCCCCTCTCGTTTGTGAGTAATGAAGGATCTCTGGTTCTGTCAAAACTTGCAATTTTTGTTAGGATAATATCCCCAATATCAAATATTTTTCTGGTATCATCCTTCACTGGATCAAATCGTTTCTCTGTTGCATTATTGGCTAGTAATACCGCCGAATAAGGGGCGCCAACATCAACAATCCAATTAGTTAATCCAACTTCAACTATCTTACCGATTACTAGATCACCAGGTCTAGGGATATATTTACCTTTCAGAGATTTTACCTGAATAAGCTCTCCTTTATCTTGAAAAAGACCTACAAGTGTAGAGTAATAGACATTTCCCTTTTTTATGACGCCTTCGCCATATTTGAAATTACCTTCTGCTAGTAAATCACCTGGAATAACTATTTCATGATTCTTTACTTTAATAACGGACATTATTAATCACAATCTTTGTTATTTATTCAGCAAGTCTTTCTAATATTTTGACTTGCGCTTTTCCTTTAGTTCGCGAAGTTACTTGTTCCAAGAAATCTGCTTGAGTTCCAGATGGTATTTGGGTTACCATAGCTAAACTACCATCTGATAACCATTCTTCTTGAATTAAATTGCCTGCAGATAGTATAAAACCATAAAGTGGTCCAGTATAATTTGGAGGTATTTTTATTGCTAATTTAACTGATTCCAGCCGAATAGGCATAATAGGCTTTAGTTGATTAATAATTTCTAAAGCTTGATTTTTTGCTTCTTCCTTGTAATCAATATTAACTCCCAAATCAAGAATGGCCTTTTCTATCCTATCCTTCGGGATAGGAACATTTTCTCGTGGATTTATACAGTGAATATGAATGAAGGCAACAATTTCAATTCTCTTTTCCTTAAGAATTTCATTTCTCTGGTCAGCAGTTAATTGAAGTTTACCTTCTTTCAAAATCTTAACTGCTATTTCTCTTTCTGTCAATCCTTCAAAAGCAACTTCTAAATCATCTTTTGTTGCTTTAACTCCCCGCGATAAATTTTCATATACATCAAATACCTCAAATATATCGTCTATTTCAACCTCTTCCCCTTGTAATAACTTCCAAGCTGGTTCAGGATTGACAAGTAATTCATATCGCCTCCCATGTTTTTCAAAACGAACAATAGATTTTCCTCGTAAATCTATTCGCCTATCTATTGTAACACCTCTAAAATCTTTGCTCATTTTTACCACTCTCGTGTAACATATTAACTTCGCTGATTTTTAGAACATTGAAAGCCAGATTTATAAGATTTTTCAAGATTGAGAACTTAATAAGAAAGAGAAAAATTAAGATTACACGGAGGACAATCATGCCAAATATCTTGATAACGGGATATCCAAGAGTAGGAAAAACCACCTTAATTAATAGAATTGTAGAAACAACAAAAATAGAAGTTGTAGGATTTGTTACTAGTGAGATTAAGTTAAACAATAGAAGAGTGGGGTTTAATATTGAATCATTTTCAGGTCTTAAGCTACCATTAGCCTCAAAGGAAAATCGACAAAGTTTGTATCGTGTAGCCAGCTATGGTGTTTATCTGGAAAATGTTGACGCAATTGTCGATCAAATCAAACAGGATATGGAAAAGTTTAGCTATGAATGGATTATATTGGATGAAATCGGAAAAATGGAACTTTTTTCCACTAAATTCAAACAATTTGTTGAGAAGTGTTTAGAACAAAAATGTGTTTTAGGTACAATTATGAAGAGAGATAATGATTTCACTAGTAAAACTAAAAATAGATTAGATACAATTGTTTATCAGCTCACAGAAAAAAATAGATCTCAAGCTGCAAAAGACATTATTAAGTTGATGATTTAAATGCCAGAAGGTCCAGAAGTTGAATGCACAAGACTTTCTTTAAGAAGGTTTGAAGGCAAGAAAATAGTGAAAATAGAATTAACTAAACTTTCACAAAAATACAAAAAATATGAGGGAAAGCAAAAGATATTCGACGTATTTATTGGAAAAACAATAACAAAAATTGAAAGAAAAGGGAAATTTCTTATTTGGAATTTTGATTTCTCAAAAGTCATTCTAAATCATTTAGGCATGTCTGGACATTGGATTATCTCTGAAGGGGCAGATGTTCCAACTCAGATTATTCACCCCAAGATAAAAATTCTATTTAAAAACGAAAATAAGATAGCTATTTTTGAAGACGCAAGAAATTTTGGACAGTTCAGAATTTATGATACCTATCAAGATGTAATAAACTATTTACCTATTAGAAATTTAGGCTCTAATGGACTGAAAGTTCCTTTCCCCCAAGAAGCATTTGCTGAGAAGCTTAAACTGAAAAAAAATGCAAACAAAGAAATTGGAAGAATTCTTCTTGATCAAACTTTAATCGCAGGAATAGGGAATATCTACAAATCAGAAGCTTTAGCATTAGCAAAAATAAACCCTTTAAGATTAGTAAAAAAACTCAAACCTGAAGAAATAGAAAGGTTGGGATTCTCGATTTCAATTATTCTTCACAAAGCTGTTGATTCCATGGGAAGTTCAATACAATCATTTAGAACATTTACTGGAGAAGAAGGTTCTGCTCAGAAATGGCATAAGGTGTATGCAAAAGCAGGGATTGATTGTGAAAGCTGTGGCAATGAAATCATAAGAATCGTACAGGATAAAAGAAGTACCTTCTATTGCGAAAAATGTCAAGTTTAGGAATTTGTTAAGCTGAGTGCAAAAGAGATATAATTAGGATTTTCTTTTTTTCTTTATGGATCTACAGGAACTTATTAACAAGGTCGCTCATGAATTGTCGGGAGAAAAAACAAAACGGATGACTAGTTTCTTGAGCTTGTATCATCGAATTCAAGCTAGTAAGGAATTTCATACAGCTGCTGAATTTCTACAGAAGGAACTATTAAAGCTTGGAGATGAAAATTCGTATATACACGAATACATAGCTGACGGTACAAAGCGATATTCTGAATGGGAAACACCAATTTCTTGGGATATTGAGGATGGGTCATTATATCTTGTTGAACCCATCAAAAAGGTACTTTGTCGTTTTTCAGAAGTTCCTGAGAGTATTTGTACTCATTCAAAATCAGTAAATCTAACTTCTGAGGTAGTTCATGTTGGAGCAGGTAAAGAAGAAGATTTTGAAAACATAGACGTAAAGGGGAAAGTTGTTTTAACATCTGCAAGCCCAAGAACAATGATTGAAAGACTAGCCAAACATGGATCTATTGGTGTCATTGCATACCCTTCTGAACAAAGAGCTCAGGGACATCAAGAAATGATACAATATGTAGGTCTATGGCCTAATGCAGAGAATGTTGAGAAGTCAACATTTGGGTTTTCTCTTTCCAGAAAACAAGCCTTGGAACTTATTGATTTCTTGAATAAGGGAAAGAAAGTTATGATAAGGGGGAAAATCAAAGCTGAACTATATGAGGGAAAAATGCACGTATTATCCACTAAAATTGAGGGAAGTAAGTATCCAGAAGAAGAAATTATAACCATTGCACACATCTGTCATCCAGCGCCTTCAGCAAATGATAATGCTTCAGGAAGTGCATTACTGTTTGAGATATATAGAACAATTAAAGCATTAATTGAAAAGAAAGAGATTGATCGTCCTGAACGTACAATCAGATTCTTATGGGTACCAGAATTTAGTGGAACCATTCCTTGGATTGTAGAACAAGAAAAAAGAGAAAATTTCAAACCAATTTTCTGTATAAATCTAGATATGGTTGGAGAACATCCTTCTCTCGTAGGTTTTCCTTTTACTGTAAATAAAACAAGCATTTCAACACCATCTTTTCTTAATGATTTAATATCAGAGTGTATAGAAAATGTCAAAGACAATCCTCTAATTATAGAACAAGGAGGATGGCAGTTTCCTTGGAATTATAGAATTAAACCCTTTGCAGGTGGTTCAGACCATTTGTTGTTTAATGATGCACCTCTAAGAATTCCCTCAGTTATGTTTGGTCATTCCGATACTTTTCATCACACAAATCTTGACACAATTGAAAAAGTAGATCCAACAACATTGAAGAGAGTAGGAGCAGTTGCAGCAAGTACAATTATTTCTTGTTGCTATAAGAACAAATTTTCAGAAGAAATTCAAGGTAGTTTTCTTAAAGGATTAGAAAAAAGGAAGGGTTCATTCCTCAATATGATATTAAAGGAAATGAAACTAGTGAACAATCTAGATAAGGAAGAAAAAGAAGAAAGAGAATATCTGATTCGGTATGTTCATCAGCCGTATTTGAAGTACGAAAGAAGGATCTTGCAATCGATTGAAGATCTATTTGGGAGTTTGAATACAGAAATAAGTGATTTACAAAGAAATGGTTTAAATCATTTTGAAAGTTCAGTTCATACCTTAACGAGAGAATTAGCTAGCGGAATAATAAGCAAAACAACTCAACAACTACTAGATAAGATACCAAAACGATTGTGGAAAGGACCATTTAATGCTAGTATAATTTACAAATCTATGAGTAATCTAGATTCGTTAAAAGATGAAATAAAACTCTCTGAAAATCAGATTATGGATATCAAAAAACTATCGCAAAGCATGATGGCAAATTATGGAGGACTAATGTTTGACACAATTAATCTCATTAATGATGAAAGAAATGTTTTAGAAATTGTATTATATCTGAGCTTAGTTGAGTGGAAAATTATTGATATAAAAATTGTTGGAAGTTTTATAGAATTGATGAGAAAATTGGAGGTTATAAGTTTTTAACTATTAAATTTGTGTAGACCGTTTTTAGCCTTCAAATATCAATTAACGTTAAAACGACCTTAGTTGGAACTTCCTACCTTTAGCAATGGTTTTATATGTATAAAAACAAAAGTAACTTGTAGATTTAAGATGGCAAAAGATGAAGTAAAATCATTGGTGAATTCTGTCAATATGGTAAAAAATATGGTTGAAAGTATAGTTTCAGCCGTCCAAGAAAGATTCAAAGATTACGATAATGTTGTTGTATCTCTAAAAGAAAAAATAGAGAATTTAGAGAATAAAATATCTGTACTTGAGCAATCAGGAGTTCCAGCAGGAGCACCTAGTTCTCCAGATCAAGTTTCTCGACTAGAAAAAAGATTAGATGGTCTCAATGAAAGAATTCTTTTGATTGAAGCAGCTAGAAGTGTGCAACAAGAGACAGTGGTTGAGCCAGCGGACGTTCAAGCTCTAAAAGACATTGCTGAAAAAGAAACAAAACCTGAATCTGTCATTGAAATGCCTACAGCACCTACAATTCCACCACCTACACCAGAGGTTATAACCTCAGCACCAGAACCTGATGTTGAAAAACAACCTGTACCTCCAACAGTTGAAGCTCCATCAATACCCACACCTGCACCTCCATCTCCAATTCGTAGTACTCCAGAACCTGAAATACCTCAACCAATCGAAATGCCAGAACCTGCAACCATTCCTGCAAAACCTGATATTCCAACACCCGCAGCATTTCCTAAACCTGCGACTCAAGTCACTGAACCAGCTGAAAGAGATGTGAGTCCAATTTCTAAAGAAGTATCAGGTAGCATACCAATGCCGCCTCCATCACAAGATGATTCATCTACACTGCAGCCACAAGCTGTACAACCTCCAGTACCAAAAGCAGATGAAATAGAAGCTGTAGCTCCAGAAGAGAAAAAATCAGCAGAACTATTTGGAGAGGCTGTAAGTGGAGACAAAGCTGAACTTCTAAAAGCTTTGAAGAAATTGGAAGATTTGTAAATCTAATCAACAGCAAATTTCATATAGCGATTGTAGATTTTTGCTTAATGGCTCCTACCATAGCTCCAATCGTCATTTATATTTTATCATTTTTTACCCCTTTTATTATTACATTGGTAGGATTACCGTTTCATATACGACTGATGCACAAAAGAGGAATCAGTGGTGTAGATGTTCATAAAAAAGAGAAACCAAAGGTTGCAGAAAGGGGAGGAATTGTGATATTAATAGCCATTGTGCTATCTTCGGTGTTAATGATCATTTTAATTAATGACCCAGAATTAAGATTATCAATTGGGATATTTTGCATAACAGTTACAATAGCTGGTTTAATAGGATTAGCTGATGATATTTTCAACTTAAGCGCATTACTTAAGCCGTTTCTACTTTTATTTGCTTCAATTCCTATAATTGCATCTAAAAGGTATAAGCCTGAACCAATTTTACCATTCATTGGAAAAACAAGATTAACTATTGCTTATATTATACTTTTACCATTCATTATTGCAGTACCTGCAAATTCTGTCAATATGCTAGATGTATTTAATGGTTCAATGGCAACTACTACAATTATTGTACTGATCGCAATATTGTTTTCCAATTTGATTATATTTGGTAACGGATTAGATCCTCTTAATGATGCAGGACTATCAGATTCAGGGCTAACTTATATTTTCATTCTAATTTTGGTTGGTACAATATTGGCTTTTTGGATTTTTAATAAATATCCAGCTAAGGTTTTTGGAGGAGATACTGGCAGCCTTGCAATAGGTGGAGCACTAGGAGCTATTGCAGTGATGGGAAGGTTAGAGGTAGTTGTGATCATTGCTATGATACCTTTCATCATGAATGCTTTCGGAATTATTGGCAGTGTTAAAGGGTTATTAGAAAGAAGAGAAATGGCGCGCCCCACAAAAATGACTAAAGATTGGAAAATAGAATCAACAAGAGATAGAAAAGCACCAATCACACTAGTAGGTTTAGTTATACAAAAGGAACCGCTTCATGAAAAGGATGTTGTGAAAACATTCAATGTTTTAACAATAGTCAGTGCTATTCTTGCAATAGTGATTGCTGTTTTAACTAATCTATCGGGGGTAGTATCATGAATTTTATTCAATCAACATCGAATTTTGTAAAAAATATTGGTTCAGGAATAATAAGCTATTTTAGACTTACACCAAGACTTGCGAAGTTAATAGGTTTAGAAATCTTTGTTTTTGGAACTTTTATTGCCATTTGTGTGGTGATTAGTGAAGGGATTATGAAAATACCTGATTCCCCAAAACCAGGATTAAATTTCTTGTTTGCAGCATTGAAAGTAGGGATTAGTCTGCTCCTAATTGGGCTATGGCTAGGTGTATGGTATTATTTAACAAAAAGACTCATGAAAAATGATAGAAAAGAAAATAAGGAAAAAGAAGAAAACGAATGAATCTTACACTTTAGTCTCTAAGAGATATAGTCTTTTCTTCAAATTATAGAACCTTTTAGCAAATTCTAAACTTGAAATATCGTAATCCTCAAATTGTTGTTCAATCGCGAAAAGTTCACTTTCAACATTCAAAATCTCGTCATCAAGGTGTTTTTGTTTTTCTTGTTCCAAAGCTCTGTTAGTAAGCTGTTGAGATTTCTTGTTTTTAATTTCATTCAAGATTCTTTTCTTATCTTCGAGAATTACAACTAGTTGCTCTTTCTGAGTAATTATCGGATTAAGTTGTTCTTGAGAATCTACAGTTTGAGGTTTTTCTTCAATACATCTTGCAGGAACTTTTGAGAAGAGTCTTAGTAGTTCCACTATCACTTGGAATAAGCGATAACTGTCTCTCCAACGTGCTAACATTCTCATCTCGAGAATGCCTTCTGTGGTCATATTTGGATGAGTGATTGGACTAAGAATTTGAACTACTGGCGGAGATTCGGGATAATTTTCTGGTAATTTTATTTCAACATCTACGAATATTTCTCCTTCATTTGTGATTACTGGAACAAAACCTTTCCAAGTTGTTAGATCACCATCTTTTGGCTCGAAAGCATAAGCTCTCTCCATTACAAGACTATATTCTTTTGCTAGGACACTATCTGGAATAGGCATATTTTACACCTTTCTTTCGATAATCTATTTCTATAGATTAATTTCAAATAATTAGAACAAATTGTACCTTAAAAACCTTCGTAAACTCATTTGTTGAAGTAGAAAACACCTAGCACCTATTCAGCATGTTTTGTGTTTAAATATTATGTTTTAATTATAAAAGTGAATCAACACGGCTTACCATGAACCTTGGTGACCTCATCAGAGAGTGATTTAGGTCAGGCATGAAAGAATTACCTTGTTATTCAAATAATTGATGAGATAGAAGAAGAAATAGCAGTCATTTAAAGCAATCCGAAAGCATTTCCCAAACGAAATGTGAACGGGGTAGGAGGATACGTGATTTATCCAATAGAGTAAATATTCAACTGTAAGCGAGTCATCTGATAGTTGGTATGATGAGCTCTATAACTGAACCCACAACATGACTAAAAATGACAAAAAAATCATAGATTCGCTTTCAAATCTTCAATATTCTATCTCATCTCTAAATTTTTAAATTGGCCCATTTGTTTATTTTTAATGACTCGAGTAGCTGTGATTAATCAAGAGAAATGCAGACCCGATAAATGTGGGCATTTATGTTACAAAGTTTGTCCTTCTGTTCGAGCGGGAAGAGAAACTATTACTTTTGAACCTCCTAGCAATAAAGCTGTTATTCATGAATCATTATGCTCAGGGGTTGCAATTTGTGTTAAGAAATGTCCTTTCCATTGTATTACTGTTGTTAATCTTCCTGAAGAATTAGATAAAGAGGTTACACATAGATATGGAATAAATGGATTCAAACTTCACAGATTACCAATGCCAAAACTAAGCAAGGTTATTGGTTTAGTTGGACAAAATGGTTCTGGTAAAAGTACAACTCTCAATATTTTACAAGGAAAATTACAACCAAATTTAGGAAAATTTGATCAACCACCAAACTGGGATGAAATTATAGAAAATTACAGAGGAACAGAAGCTCAATCCTATTTTGAAAAAATAGCAAATGAAGAGTTAACAATTATCCTAAAACCGCAAAATGTAGACAAATTACCTAGAGTTACTAAGGGAAATGTTTCTGATTTAATTTCAAAAGTTGACGAACGTGGGTTAAAAGATGAAGTCAAAGAGATTTTCTCTCTAACCAAGGTTTGGGACAGAAGTATTTCACAATTGAGTGGGGGGGAACTACAAAAATTAGCAATTGCAGCCACTGTAGTTAGAGAAGCAGATGTGTATCTCTTTGATGAACCGACCTCATATTTAGATGTTCACGAAAGAGTCAAGATTGCCCAATATATCAATGAAATGAAATCACCAAATCACACTCTTATTGTAGTTGAACACGATTTAGCTATGCTAGACTATCTGAGTGATCAGGTACATATGTACTATGGAGATGCTGGAGTTTACGGTATTGTAAGTCATCCTTATTCTGTGAGAGAGGGTATCAATATTTTTCTAGATGGATATATTCCTTCAGAAAATATGCGCTTCAGATCTGAACCAATTATCTTCAAAAAAGCCAGTCACGAAGATAAGGTCACATCTCAGAGATTAGCAATAAGATATGGTGACATGACCAAAAAATTTGATACTTTTGAGCTTTCAGTTAAAGGTGGAGAACTCTACAAAGGAGAAGTAGTGGGAATCATTGGACCCAATGGGATTGGAAAAACAACTTTTGTAAAAATGCTAGCGGGTATTCTTGAACCTACAACAATATCTGAACCTACTGAATTGTTAGTTCAGATGGCAACTAGAGACAAAGAATCAATTGATCTTCAAGAGAAGAATCAAGATGGTGGAATCAATGAAAAATTGAAAGTAAGCCATAAACCCCAATATCTCTATACTGAATCAGAACAAACAGTAGTAGATTATTTAAGTGAAATTAATCCAGTAATGTTAACAAGCGGTTGGCACAAATCAGAAATTATTGAGCCTTTAAAATTCTCTAAACTTCTAGATTCCAGTTTATGTGATCTTTCAGGTGGAGAACTTCAAAAAGTTTCAATTGCAGCATGTCTAGGAAGAAAAGCTCATTTGTATCTTATAGATGAACCTTCGGCCTTCATTTCTTCTGAGGATAGAGTAAATGTAGCTAAAGTAATTAAAAGAGTAGTTTCACATTATGGGATGGGATGTTTGGTTGTTGAACATGATATTATGATGTTGAATTTCTTTTCTGATCGTTTAATGGTTTTTGATGGAATTTCTGGTATTGAAGGAAAAGCTAAGAGAATCGCAAGAGTACAAGCTGGAATGAATAACTTTCTAAGAAGGATGGATATTACTTTTAGACAAGATCCTCATAATCTCCGTCCTAGGGTCAACAAAAAGGGTTCTCAGCTAGACAAAAAACAAAAAGCAGAAGGGAAATACTTTACTGTGGCATAGTAAGTTGATTCTATGTTTTTATAAAAGAATAGATTTGAGGTTGTTGCCAATAAACAATATTAATAGATCAAGTCTCTTAGTACACAAATTAAGAAATCCATTCTATTAATAGTCGCTATCATCTGCTGATTTGTAATGATAGTATTTCAGACAATTCTCGGTTTTCTTCTTCTTCTAAATCTAATTATTGGATACAAACACAGTGAAAGAAATACTAGTGATGATATGCTTGAAAATGTTACATTGTCAGTAGGACCATAGTTAAAGCTAGGGTATGTAATGTTCAACACACCAGAAGTCACAGTGATTATAGTCATTAAAACTTCTGCTTTAGTAGTATTTAACCACTGATAAGCAGTATTGATTGGTCTCCAAAGGGTGTAATTGCCATTTGGAAGATAAGGTAAGTCTGTTTGATTAATATAGAACACAACATAACTATATTCAACTGTAATGCTCGGTTGATAAGTATATTTCATAACTGTTGAGTGTACATATCCTAATCGTTCAAATTCCAATGATTGGTTCTCAAGTGATGCATTAATGAAAACCTTTGGAATATAATCAGATATTTCAGTGACTGTTTGATTTTCAGCTTCTTTATTTAAAATTTCTACTGTTACATTTATACCAAACAAAGTGGTATTGGGTTCACTAAAATATGAATTGTGAAGTACAGAAACTTCAGAAATTTCTGAGATTCTAGAAGCAATAGTTGATTCTTCCCCTTCCACTACCATCGTATATGGGAATAAAAGTGTAAGCACTATTAGCGATATAGTCAAGAATTTACCTATTTTTTTATTCATATTATCCTTCCTCCTTACTCTCTAATTCTAACAACTGATTTTTAATTATACTAGTACAATAACACATAAAACCATTTAGGTTGCTAATCTCCCCTCCGTATATGCTCTCCCATAAGCTAAGTTAGCATTAATAGATGATAGCCTTAATGAATCTGTTTTTTGTCAATTCTTAGCTTTATTATTTATACTGAATTTTTTTCCATCTAAAGTGCTTTCTCTTATTTTTGAGTTTTCTTTTGATACTTCCAATAGTAGTAGAACATGACGTTATGATGCTTAATTTCACTTCTGATAGACTAATGGTTTTTGATGGGATTTCAGGAGAAAAGGGGTCAAGCAAAAGAATTGGTACATTACAGAATGGTATGAATAATTTTTTGAGAAAGATGGGTATAACTTTCAGGCAAGACCCTCGAACTCTTCGACCTAGAGTCAATAAAAAGGATTCCCAACTAGATAAGAAACAGAAATCTAATGGAAATTACTTCTTAGCAGCTTAGATTTAGGCTTTTACTTCAACAATAATTTCTTTTTCTTTTTCTTTTAATAAGGATTTTTCCAATTCCAATTTCTTGAGATTGGCTAATCTTGCTCTATTTATTTGCTCTGCTATTTGAAAAGTAATTTTTTCCTTAAACGAACTAAATCTAGTGGTTATCCACAAGAGTGGAATAAATGATTTAGGTCGAATCAGGTTGTTTTTTGGCTTAGTTATGAGATGTGCAATATTCCTAGCAAGTTTGTCAACCTCACTTCCATTCACAAGTTTATCACTTAACCCAGATATTTTGTTAAATTCTGTTTTATATGGACCTGGTAAAACGGTTGAAACTGATATCCCATAATTTTTGAGCTCTTGTCTTACGCTATCACTAAATACTTTAACTGCAGACTTTGTTGCACAATAAACTGCAAAAGGATAAACGGGAAGCATTGCAAGAGATGAAGATATGTTGATAATGTTACCTTCGCCTTGTTGTTCCATAATAGGTACAACTGCATGTGTCATCTTAATTAAGGACAGAATATTTGTTTCTATTAATTGATCAATTTCTTCTTCAGGCTGTTCTAAAAACAAGTTTGCTTTTCCAACTCCTGCATTATTTATTAGAACATCAATTCTTCCAAATGTCTTCAAAGTAAGATCTATAATCTTCATTCTGTCATCTCGATTTCTTACATCACCAACAATGGATAAAGTTTTGATTTTATGTTTTTTCAATAAACTTGCAGTTTGCAACAGTTTTTTCTTTCTCCTAGCAACAAGAACAAGTTTTGGTTTGTATTTAACTAGGGCTAGAGATACAGCCTTACCAATTCCTGAGGAGGCTCCAGTAATAATGATGACTTTGCTTTCATCAATAAATGCGTTGTTAGAATATTGAGCTCTTTTCTTCATAATATCAAGAATGTTTCTAAATATTCTTATAAAAACTCAAAAAAAGAGAGAAAAAGAAATTAAACCTTATTCTTCCTTCAAGTGGTCAAACCATTCTGGAAGTTTAATTTCATCGGCAGAAACGCTATCTCCAGGTAAATATGGCTTAATATCTAGAATAGGCGTTCCATCAATCGCATCAATCCTATCTATGTACAGTTTAGTATTTTCTACCCTTAGTAGTTTTACTTTGGTTAAACCAATTGGATTAGGTCGATTTGGACTTCTAGAAGAAAAAACGCCAGTTTCTATAGAAGTTTTCAATTTAGGGGGTGTGGCTAGCATCTTAGATCTATCCGAAGGATTATCTCTCATCGATATCCACCACAAGACGTAAATGTGGCTGAATTGTTCAATATGACGCAAACCAGTAGTATATAGCTGAGATATCTCAATATAACAAGCTTCTTTTTCTATTTTTACTACACCAATTTGATGAATTCCAAAAGATGTCATTATAACCAATCATCAATAGGTTGTCCTTCTTTTGAATTTTTCTTTATCACTTAGTTCTAGAGATATGAATATTTAATCAAAAAAGACCTGATTGGGAATACTAATGCACACATTGTATTTCCAAAAATTGCTAAAGTATACTATAACATAAGTGAAATCAAAGCTCTTGGTATCAGATGACGCACGTCCATTTACAATCACAATAAAAGGAGATATGTTCTTTATATTTTCTTTTTAATAAAAAATCATCAAAATCACAACTTTTAAAACTAATTCTTTGTTTGGGAACATACCGACGAGATGTCCACCCGGGAATCGTTAGGTGATTATCATGACCAAAAGTATGTATAAGTATATTGGAGAATTTTGGAGAAATCGCGAAACTCCTGAGTTTAAGGAGCTTATGCGAAGTAGACTTATTCAATGGAGAAGAGAGGGAGCAGTTGAAAGAGTTGAAAAACCAACAAGACTTGATAGAGCAAGAACTCTTGGATATAAGGCTAAACAAGGGTATGTAATTGTAAGAGCCAAGGTTAGGAGAGGGGGAAGGAGAAAGAAAAGACCTGTAAGAGGAAGAAAGTCTCGTAATATGGGTGTCAATAAAATAACTCCTAAGAAAAGCATTAAACTCATAGCCGAAGAAAGAGTAGCAAGAAGATATTCTAATCTTGAAGTTCTAAATTCCTATTGGGTAGGTCAAGATGGAAGACACAAATTCTTTGAAGTGATTTTAATAGATCCTCAACATCCTGTTATTGCAAAAGATCCAAGAACTAGCTGGATTTCAATTAAAGAATATCGTGGCGATGACTTAGTTTATCTCAAGAACCCAGTTCATAGAGGAAGGGTTCATCGTGGATTGACAAGCGCAGGTAAGAAATCAAGGGGACTCCGAACAAAAGGAAAAGGTGCTGAAAAAGTCAGACCATCTTTAAGAAGACATGGACGAAGAGGTAACTGACCTCTAATTTATCTCTTTTTTACATTACTGCCTAATTTTAAGAAAAAAAAGGGAATAAGATGGACATCACTATTAGCAAAGTTGAATGTAGTTTTTCAGTTCATGCTACTGAAAATTTTGATAAAAACATGGAAGCACTGGAAAATCTTATTCCTGATGAACTTATAGAAGAAACAGAGATAGTTGTAGAAGAACTTGAGGGAGGATATGAAAATCCAATTGAATATGTTGTAACTTCCTTTAGTAATAAGAAGTTAGTTACTAAAATTCTCAAACACATAGTATCTAAACTCTCAAAAGAACAGAAAATGCAGCTTTACAATGAATTCGAGGAAAGATTCAATCAAAATAAAAAATCTTTCCACATTAGAATAGACAAGCAAGGGATATACAATAATCAACTAATCATTAGTTCAGCAACCAACGTTATCAAAATAGAAATTAAATTGAGATCATATATTAAGGATGTAGATTATATGCAATTCCTAATAGATGAAGATCTATTATTAAAAAAGTGAGAATAATTATCCCGCCTCAAAGAGACTGTTTATATTTTTAGATAAATATGACGCAGTATGAAAAAGAAGTTAACCTTAGCTATCTTGTTCTTAATGCTTACATCGATTCTGTTCATTAATTCATCAAACTTAAACTTAGCAAGTTTTGAATCTAGCGTGGGTAGTGTTTCTACATTCGATGTTGATACGCCAGAATTTGATCACATATTTGGTCCTCCTGGTCACGTGGCATTGGCAGTAGCAGAAGATGATAACTTAATCTTTACAAACGCTCCTGAAGGGTTAGCATTAATACAATTAGATGATTTAACTAATCAAACAGTATATATGGATGAGATAGGTTTAACTGATGTTCAAATACAAAACATAGAAATTGATAAAGAACTTAAATTGCTATACATAGGTTCAGTACAAGGAGTAGATGTTGTAAACTATTCCATTACACCACTTTCAGCTACTCCGATTCTAACAGGGGTTGCAACAAATTTTGAATTAGGTGATTTTATAGATGTAGACCTAATTACCCACTATGTCTGGATTGTAACACAGTCTCATGGATTGATTGTTTATGATCCCATCAATGATAGACAAGTAGATATTAGTGGTTATAACCCTCCTGCTTCAAGTGTAAAAATGCTTACAGTCGATGTTAATTCCTCTGAATCATTTGCTTTCATTGGTACATCAGTAGGAGTCTATAAAATCGATATTTCGGAGAATTCTACAAGATGGTATACTACAAGTGATGGACTTCCTAATGATTATTCCAGACTTGTTAAATATTATCCTATCTTAGGGAAAATCTTTGTTGCAACATTTGATGAAAGTACCAATATCTGTGATGGTTTAAGTGTAATTTTTCCAGATAATGATACAGTTAAAACTTATACTTATACTCAGACACCATATTATTCAAGATCATTTCTTGATTTAGTGTGTGATACTGAAGAGAAATTAGGTTTTATTGTATCTCCATATTCCACAAACGCTGAATCCGGTTTATTAGTTTTCAATACAACAAGTATGGAAGCTGTAGCTAAATCTTATTATGGTTCTTTACCTGGATATCCGCTAACCACTGTAACTGGGGCGCCTTACCCAATCGAAAGTATGCTTGCATCTATACGATTAGATTCAATTACAAGAGAACTCATTATTGGAACAGTTCAAAGAATACAAAAAATAGATTATACTGCACCCAGTACAGCCATTACTGAACAATCCCAAATATTAGGTTTAGCTCATAATATGGCAACAGATGTCAACTATGATCCGGTTGATGGGTATGCTTACATTTCTACTCTGCTAGGCTTGGATAGGATCGATACAACAGATCCAGACCGATTAAATCCTCTTACAGTAGAACATCTTATCACTGGAATTGGTGGTGCTGGAGGAGACACTGCTGGAGAATTACTTGTAAATGCACGACTTATGTTCCATCATAGATACATGTATAATATTGACACTAGCACTACAACAAATATCGAACTCATACTTCCATTGAGTGAATACAGATATGTTTCAGATATATCATCATCATACAATGAGAGTTTGATTTATTATTCAACTGCAGCTCAAAATGCAGGTGTAGGTGGAAACGGTTCTATGATAATTTATAATTGGGAACTAGGTACATATCACGTTGAAAACTTCACTGAAGAAATAACCCAATTAGAAGTAAATTCCATCTTGCAAGATCTAGATAGAGACGTTCTTTATGTAGCAACAAATACAGGATTAATACTTTATAACTTAACAAGTCTTTCAGAAATTAAACGATTTAGAGATGTTGAGAATTGGGAAATTCAATCTCTTGAGTGGATTGATGGAAAACTCTGGTTAGGTATGGAACCCTATCCAAATATAAGAATATTCGATCCAGTTTCTGAAAATATCATTGAATGGGATAAAGCAGATCAAATCACATTTCCTTCTATAAATGACATCTTCTACCTTGATTCCAGAAATGAAACATACATTCTGGCAAACTCAGGCCTTTATGTATACAATAGGACAAATCAAGTACTTAAAATTGAAACTGAAGCCGATGGACTTTCTACTTTATTCGTTCGTAGAATGGATTACGTTCCAACAACTGATGAACCATGGATTGGAAGTTTTCAAGGAATCAACATCTATGATCCAAACTATGATGATAGGGCTCCTTCTGTTACTGTTACTTTCCCAAGCACTATAGTTTCAGGCAGTATTAACATAGATGTTTCTGCTGAAGACTTCGCTGGAATTAAAGAGATTAGAGTTAGAATGGAGAATGCTTCTTGGAATCAAGAATGGGTAATAAGTTCCAACTTCTTACGAATTGAGCTTGATACTACACTCTACGAAAACGGTTATTATGATTTCAATGTAACTGTAACAGATTGGAATGATTTAACAACTGTAGATTTAAACGAAGATATTCTATTCAATAATGTTATTGTTGGAGAGTTCAATAAAACAATACTAATTACAATCTTTCCAGTTATAATCGGTATTAGCATTTTACTCATAAGAAAGCGCTTTAAGATATAATTTTCTCTTTTCTTCCTTTTTTTTGTTTTTCAGAATTTTTCAACAAGTAGTTGACAGAAAGTTTTAAAATGTGAAATGAGGAGAAAGAATAGGCACAGAGGAATTAGGATGGATCGCGAAATTCGCTAAAAAGAAATTCTTTTTTAAATACCCTTATAGCGTGCCTTATAGATTTCCTAAAGAACATTTTGGAGTAGATTACAGTGGTTAATGAGAAACAGATATTTGAATCAGTTAAAGCCTTGCCTTCATTTTCTGAAGAAGAAGAGAAAGTATTAGACTTCTGGAAGAAAAATGAGGTTTTTGATAAATTACGAGAAATGAGAAAGGGAGGTCCTCTATTCAGATGGCTAGAAGGTCCCCCTACAGCAAATGGCCTTCCTCATATAGGTCATGCTTTAACTAGAGCTATCAAAGATGTATTCCTTCGACATAAATCAATGCACGGATTTGATGTTGTACCTTGGGTTGCAGGATGGGATTGTCATGGACTCCCAGTAGAATTAGAAGTAGAAAAAACCCTTGGATTTTCAGATAAGAGCCAAATTGAAGAATTTGGAATGGTAAACTTCAATGCAGAGTGCAGAAAATCTGTCTTCAAATATGTTAAAGAATGGCAAGATATGTCCAAACGAATAGGTTTCTGGCTTGATTTTGAGAACAGATATTCAACCATGGATGAAAACTATGTTGAAAGCGTTTGGTGGTCATTGAAGGAGATTCACAAAAAAGGATTGTTATATTTAGGGTATAAAGTAGTTCCTTATTGTCCTAGATGTGGAACACCATTGTCTTCTCACGAAGTAGGACAAGGAATGATGGAAACAACAGACCCCTCAGTTCATGTGAAATTTAAATCACTTGATTTTGAAGATACGTACTATTTAGCCTGGACAACAACACCATGGACTCTAATATCAAATGCATGTTTGACTGTGCATCCAGAGATTGATTATGTTCAAGTAGAGTATAATGGAGAAAAATTAATTCTAGCTGAAAGTAAAGCGGAAGAACTTCTAGATGATTATACAATTCTGCAGAAACTGAAAGGTAAGGATTTAGAATATAAGAAGTATGAACAACTCTTTCCCTTTATAGTTCCTGAAGAGGATGCTTTCTATGTAACTCTCGCTAATTATGTAACAACAGAAGAAGGAACAGGAATAGTTCATTCAGCTCCAGCTTTTGGAGAAGATGACGCTGAAATTGGGAAAAAATACGGGCTACCGGCTATGAATCCAGTTCTTGAAGATGGTAGTTTCTCAGAGGAAATTACAGATTTTGCCGGATTATTTGTCAAAACAGCAGATCCCAAGATAATGGATAATTTAAAGGAAAGAGGATTGCTTTTCAAAAAGGGAGTGTATAAGCACACCTATCCCTTCTGTTATCGTTGTGATGGTCCTCTTCTCTATTATTCTATAGAAGCTTGGTACATTGAGATGTCTAAGATGCGTGATAGGTTAGTAGCTAATAACAAACAAGTAAGATGGCAACCTGCACACCTTAAGACAGGAAGATTTGGTAATTTCATAGAAGAAGTAAGAGATTGGGCTTTATCACGCAACAGGTTTTGGGGAACTCCGCTTCCAATTTGGTTATGTGAAAACAATCACAGAACAGTGGTAGGAAGTAGAAAGGAACTAGAAGATTTATATGGAAAGCCTTTAGCTGAAGATTTTAGTCTGCATAGACCATGGGTTGACGAAATAACTTTTGATTGTCCTGAATGTCAGAAGATCTGCGAGAGAGTACCCTATGTCATAGATTGTTGGTATGATGCGGGAAGTGCATTTTTTGCACAGTATCATTACCCTTTTGAAAATAAGGAGTTGTTCAAAGAACATTTTCCATTTGATTTCATAACAGAAGCAATTGATCAGACAAGAGGATGGTTTTACACTTCACTGGCCATTAGTACAGTCCTATTTGACAAACCCGCGTATATGAATTGTTTAACTATGGGTCACACTCTTGATGAAAAGGGAAAGAAAATGAGCAAGAGTAAGGGAAATATGATAGTTGCAGGGGATGTCATACCAAAGTATGGTGCAGATGCAGTTAGATGGTTTCTTTATTCATATCCTACATGGAATAGTGTAAGAGTTGATCCTGAACAGATATATGATTCAATGAAAAAATTCATCCTTACATTATGGAATGGTTACAGTTTCTTCGTATCTAATGCGAATGTAGATAATTTTAATCCAACAACATTCAAGGTTCCTCTGGAGGAAAGACCAGAACTTGACAAATGGTTAATAAGCGAAGTTAATTATCTGATAAAATCCATTGAGGATGCTCTTGAAAACATGACTGTTCATTTAGCTGTACAAGCGTTTGAAAAATTTGTAATAGACAAATTCAGTAATTGGTATCTTAGACAATCTCGTCGTCGGTTTTGGAAAAACGGGCTTGATAAGGACAAAAAATCAGCATATGTAACAACCTATGAAGTACTTGTTAAATTATCTAAACTATTAGCTCCTTTCATCCCATTTATAGCAGAGCAATTACATCAAAATCTAGTTAAACGATTAGACTCTGAGGCACCATTAAGTGTGCATCTTCTACCCTATCCCGTTCTAAATAAGAAAGAGTTGGATCCCAATCTTTCAAGAGATATGAACAAGGTTCTTTCACTCGTTATTGCTGGAAGAAGTATACGTTCCTCAGCAAATATAAAACTAAGACAACCTCTTTCAGAGCTTATATTGATATCTCCACTTGGAAAAAAGGATTTGATAGAAAAATATGAAACTGTATTCAAAGAAGAACTAAATGTTAAGAAGATAACACTTAGTAAGAGTTCTAAAGAATTAGTGAGTTATAGAATAAAACCCAATTTCAAGGTTTTAGCTCCAAAAGTAAAATCTGCAGTAAAAGGCATAGGAGCACAATTGGAAAAATTAGATTCCAATCAATCGAGAGAATATGTGGAATTGTTAGCTAAAGGGGATTCAATTGTATTAAGCGTAGAGGGAACTGAATTTCAACTCTCTCCAGAAGATTTAGAATACAAAATAGAGGTTCAAGAAGGTTTTGCAGGTGAAGAAGCAGAAGGTTATTTGTTACTTTTCAATTTAACAATAACTAATGAACTAAAGCAAGAAGGATATGTAAGAGACATAATAAGACGTGTCCAAACAATGAGAAAAGATTTGGATTTGGAATATACACAACAAATTGTTCTATCCATAGAAACTGACGAATTTGGTCTAGAAGCTATTAAAAAACATGAAGAATATATCAAAGAAGAAACACTAAGTAAGAATTTGCAATTCAAAAAACCATCAGAAGGACACTTCAAAGAATGGGAATTTGATGGGTTTAAAGTAACAATTGGTATAGAACCTCTCTAATTCTTTCTCCCCTTCACACATTTTTTCTAATTTAAACTCAGTAAGAGTAATAAATAAAAACTTCGAAGTTTAACCTACATGTGGCGATGATTTAACCGTCCCAGACTGAAATGTGATGTTCTCACGACGATATGAGCCACCATAATTTTTTCTTAATCTAAATACGTTAGACTTGAATATAAAAGTTAATTAGTTCTTTGAAATTCGGATAATTGTGAACAATCAAGATACCAATTTTACAGAAATTCTTTATCATCAACCAGGCCATCTTAGAGGTGTCAATGTCATTAGGGAAGTTGATGGATATTTGCTAACTGGGGGGCAAGATGGGAGAATCTGTATATGGGATCTTAATTTAGAAAAAGAACTTGGGTGTATTTTTGCACATAAAGCAGCTATTACAGATATTCAGAAATTAGAAAATATGGACTTAATAATTTCTACAGCTTGGGAACTAGATTTGAAAGCATGGTCATTGACTGACTTTAGTAAAATTGAAAGACCAAAAGCTCACATATCCTCTATTATCGGAGCTAAACCTTTGAAGGGATTCATCATAACTGCAGGAAGAGATGAACAACTAAGGAAATGGATAATTAAGGATGGCAAATTCAAACTTCTTTCGAAGACAAAAATTGTTACAATGAGTCAAATTCTCTCTTTAGATAACCGATTATTGATTTCATGTCAAGAAGGAGACAAATTTATTTTTGATGTTGAAAGTTTTAAAGAAGGAAGAGCATTTTTCATTAAAGACTCAAAAGTTGTTAAAGCTATTAGAAAGGCATCCAAATATCTGAAGGATTTTGAGAAAAAAGATCCTTATGCTTTGCTTTTTAAGATTTCCAGGAGAAATGGGTTTCCTGCAATAGTAAGTACGATTACTGAAGATAGCATCATTCTAGGACATGAATTTGGATTTGTTTCCATCTGGAAAAAAGATAATTTAAAAATATCAAAGGTTTTCTTTGTTCATGGAAAACACATTACAGGATTAGAAATAATAAACAACATTTTGTACACTACTTCATTAGATTCAACAATTTCTATGTTCAATATTGAATCATCAAAAATCATCAAATCAATTAACCTTACATCAAAACCCTTTTCACTATTAAAAACATCAAATAGCGATTTTGTGGTAGGTTTAGAGACTGGTGAACTAATAATTTTTGACACACAACTTGAAAAAAAGGGACATCATAAAGAAATAAGTCTAATAACAGGAACAGCGATAACTCCTGATAATCTTGCTTTTGCTCTAAATTCAGGACATATTGTTTTATTAGATAATGAGGACTTAGAAATAACAAAGAAACAGAGGATACATGACAAGAACGTTCTAGGTCTTTTCTATTACAATAACAAATTAATCTCCATCGGGGAAGATAAAAGAGTAGTAATTCTAGATGGTGATCTGAAAATAATTAAGGAAATTGATTTTAAGCACAAAATTACCAATCCTCGTCAAATTAAGCATTATATTTCCCTAACTCCTAATCATGTATTAGATCTCCGAAAAGACGAGATAATTAAAGGTGAAATTTCACAAGAAACAGATGATGAAATAGAGAGAATTTACCCCATAGATTTTGAATTAATAAAAGGAGATATAAGAATCAAAATAAAAAATCAGATTCTTCAAAAATTAGAAGAAAAAGAACTAGATTCTTTGTACAAAGGCAAAATAGTGAATTCTCTAAGAAAGCTTTCGAAAGCAAAAGAGAAAACATTTTACAAACAACAAACTAAAAATATAATTATTTCCGAGAAATTAAAATTCTCTAAAGATAAGTAGATTCAAAAAATAATCTTACACTACTTACTTTCATCATATTTCTCAAAAATAACATCTGAGGAATCTAACCAACCTGAACGTAATATAGAATCAGAATAATCCTCAATGTAAATGACTTTTCGTATACCAGCATTAATTATAGCCATTGTACAGTTTCCACAAGGTCTTGTTGTGGAATAAAGTGTTGTTCCTTCAGAGCTAATTCCAGCAGTAGCTGCCTGTATTATTGCGTTTAACTCAGCATGAACTGCTGGACACACCTCATTTTTTTCACCAGACTTTTCGTATAATTTAGTACAGGTTTCTTTTGTGCAATGAACAATTCCACGAGGAACTCCATTATAACCTGTAGAAATAATTTGGTGCTTATCATTGACAAGAACTGCCCCCACTTGTCGTCTAATGCATGAAGATCTAGTTTTAGCTATTTCTGCTATCCCCATAAAATATTCATCCCAAGAAGGTCTATTCAGTTCCTTAATCAAAGAATCATCGGTATTATTCATTCTAAGCTAAATCTGAAGTTGGATTTAATCAATATTGTTGTCTTGGTTTATGACTATGTAAGATACTTCTTGGCTTTGTTAATTACTCCACTAACATAGATTGGATGAAGGATTACATCTATACCATCTATTTCTGTAATAAGAGCTAAAACAGTAAGTAAAGATGAAAGAGAATCATGAGAACACCTAATAATTCCACTCTTTTTCTTTTCATCAAAATGCTCAAAATATAGACCAGCGCTTGAAGATTCAGAAATACCAAAAACATTTTGATAGGTTTGCCAAACCTTGGTTTTAATTAAATTCATACTGACACATGATTCATCAGTTATAACATTAACAACAACGTATCTATCTCTAGTAATAATTACCAACTATATACCCTCCTTTACCCCTTCAAAAATTGACGAATCATGGAGTTTTATAATATTTGAAATTAAGGCAGAAAATTGATTTTCAAAAACAGCTTTCTTGGTTTGATTATATGAAACACCTAATAATTCCCCTAAGAATCTCATTTGAGAGCCATTACGTAAATGTAATGGGGATTTTGGATTCATTGAGAATATGAAGGGGATGCGATTCTGTATTAATAATTTCATCAACTTCTTACCGTTTCGTAATGATTGACTAAATTTTTTATCATCGCCTGAAGTTAACAAAGAGGCCAAAGATAATTCCACAAATTTGTTATTTTGTTTTATAAGGGAACAAAGAGCGGCATCAATTGAAGAAATGTTTGAACTAAGGTCTACTGCAAAAAAATCAATTCTTCTGTCATTAGCTGCCCATTTCAGTATATTTTTTGTTTCTGAAAAAATACCTATTAGTTCATATTGAAAGCGAATTTTTGGTAGATTCCTTTTTATTTCATCTATATTTTTACCAGATATGTTTTTTCTTGTCACAATGATGTGTTGATTTGAGTCCATATCTATTAAACGGTTTCGAAGAACGGTTATGGCTTGTTCTAAATTGTAACTTGTATCACAGTACAAATCATACATGTGTGTTGGAGAGACTAAAGAAAACTTTGAAATGCTAGCATCATCAATCAACTTGTTTCTTTCATCAATTGTTAGATTATCAATCGCCATAATAGGTATCTTGGTTATGTTAGCAATTTCGATAAAATCTAGTATTGTGAAACCGCCAATCAAGGATACATTGCTTTCAAAAGAAAGCTGAACGTTATTGACATGATTCTCTCTGTTTGACATGTTATTTTCACTTTCAACTAATCTTTAATTTTTTACTTTCTTCAAAAATCTTCCTTCTTAGTCGTTAGTACTCACAGCTCGTAAACTTACTAATATGCTTCAATAGATTGAATGTATAAAGGATAAAATACTCTAACATCTATCTCTCAGAAGAAAGATTTTATTGCAGTAATAAAATCAGAAAGCCAAAAGTTAATAAACTGCTTGGATTATGAAACCTCGTCATAAAACTTCATTATACGCAACCTGCTAAAATGGAGAAAACAGAATAGGTGTCAAATTCAAATGGGTTTATACGAAAGAATTTGGAAAGATGAAAAGAACAGAACACTTCTCATAGGTTCAATAGTTGCATTAACAGTTCTAATATTAGCTTTTATTTTTTCAGGTTGGAATCTAAATAGTGCTCCAAGTTGGTTAAAAGGATTATATTTGGAAGATCCAACAGAAACATACAATGTTGGTTTGACAATTCTAGTTGGTTTTCTTGTTTCAATTTTCTACTTCTTCCTAATGTTAGCTCTAGCAACTCTTAGGGAAATCAGAGCTAGTTTACCGTCTTGGGGTTCATTTGTTAGTTCTTCCATAATTGCCATATTGATTACTTGGATAATTACTTCAATTAGACCAGGATTAGCTCAAGAAACCAATTACACTACAGCAATGCAATGGACCATTTTTGGAATGCTCATTTTGACAATCATTCTCTCAATTGTATATATTTTCTTCACAGAATCTCCTGATGAAGAGGAAAAAAAGAAGTAGTTAAGGGATAAATTCCCTTCATTTTATTAACTAGAACTAACTTCTGAGATTAATTCTTCTAAAGCCTTAGAACCAGCTTTTAAAACTTTCATATTGATTTGATATGATGCTTCAGAAATAGTATTCCCACGGACTGCTTTTCTTACACGCTTACCTTTGCGTGGAACTTTGTATCCGACGCCGCCCTTTAATAGGTATTTTCTTCTACTAGCACCATCAATACTTGCTCTGTGGGGAAATCCATCTCTATCGCTCCCACCAGTGATTGTAAATTCCCAAGAAGGCAAACCAATTAAATTCCCTTCAATTTTAGCTCCAAGCTTTAAGCCAATTAGAGAATTTGCCTGAGCATCTCTAACGATTTTGGTGTGGCATTTACCTTTTTGATCGCCTATATTTAATTTAAACTCAAGTTGTCCTGCTTTTTGTGACATTTTTTGCACTCCATAATTAAGGGACTGTTGTATCTTATTACTAAATTATTAGCCAAATGTGATGTTTTTAACAGTTTTCATCATTAACTTATTTATTTATGTCCTTTGTAAGGAATTTTCATTCGAATTTTCTACATTTTTCACCACTTTGAGTTACCAAAAAATGAGTAGGAAAGTTCAGCCAAATTTAAATACTCAATAGTTAAGCTATATCCAGACTGCCCTAGGGTGTTATTATGGCTCCGAAACCTATTAACATTACAACCAGTACTGAAGCTTCACTTCCAAGGTGTCCTGACTGCAACTCATTGAAACTTACTTTTGATGCCACTAGAGGCGAGGTGAGCTGCGGTAGCTGTGGATTAGTAGTTGAGGATTCTTATATTGATCAAACTGCTGAATGGAGAGCTTATTCCAAAGAACAACATGTCAAAAGAGCTAGAACAGGAACTCCAAAAAATCTTCTTACTTATGATCATTATGGAACACTGATAGATTATTCGAACAAAGATATTTTTGGAAATTCAATATCTCCAGAAAAAGCTAGCCAAATGTTTAGATTACGTACTTTACAACGTAGGGCAGTTTTGCAATATGGAACTGAAAGAAATCTGCTTAGAGCCTTGAACGAAATTAAACGAATAAGTAGTCAACTAAATCTAACAGTTAAGGTTCGAGAAACAGCAGCAATGATTTATAGAAAGATTCTAAAAACTGGTTTAGTTAGAGGGAGATCTACTGAAGCTCTTGTATCAGCAGCACTATATCTTTCTTGCAGACTACATAAACAACCTGAGACATTGGAAGACGTTGCAGATAAAACAAGATTAAGTAAGAAAAAGCTAGCAAAGAACTTCCGACTTCTTTTAAAGCATTTAGACTTGAAAATGCCTCTAGCAAGTCCTGAAAGTAGTATTGCTAAGTCCGCATCAGTTCTTAATTTCTCAACTAAAATACTTAATGATGCCCAAATAATTCTCACTAAAGCGAAAGCTGCTAAAATTACAGCTGGAAAAAATCCTAATTCTCTTGCTGCAGCTGCATTATATATAGCTGCATTGCAAAACAAAACAAAGTGTCCTCAGAATGAAATTGCTAAAACATGTCAAATTACTGAAGTGACATTGAGAAATAGATACAAAGAATTTATTCGGGTGCTTAATCTAAAAGTTAGTTTAAACTAACCTGTTTTAATCACTTTTTCAATTGTGATTCCTGTTACTTCAGCAATTGAACTTAAACTAGATTCAATTTCATCTACTTCTACAGTTAAATCCTTTTCTTGCAAAAAACCTTCCCAAAAACACCTGTTTTCAACTAAACATAACCCGGTACTGTAAACTACCTTTGTAGATATTTTTGAAATGTTATTCATAATTTTTGCAACGATTTCAGGAGTCAGCGGAAAAATTTGAATACTCAGTTTAAAGACATCAGAAGCTACAGGAAAGAAGTAAATTGCACGGGCATTCATAGAATAAATGCTTAGTATGCTATTTGTCTCTGAGACTTCAGAGAGAGTACTTAAAATTTCTTTTTCAATTGTTACATCCTCTGCAGAATTGTAAATTGTTGAATGGGTTAATTCTTCCATATAGTTTCACCAAGCTATAGTTTTTGGATATCGTCCTATACTTCTAACATATATAAATCAATAGTTTTTGCATTTAAACTCTTTCATAGAAAAAGACTAATAAAAACCTAGAAAAGTTATAGTAATGGAAATTCATTTTGTAACTCACAATTCTTCAAAATACGAAGAAGCTTCGAGTATTGCTAAAGAGTACAACTTGTTAGTTAAATGGTATGATCATGAATACGAAGAACCTCAAGAAGATTCGCTTGAAATTATAGCACGAAAAAGCTGTTCTAGAGTAATTCAAGAGAAACCTGAACTCAAAGCACTTAATTTCTTTCTTGAAGATGCAGGGTTGTTCATAGAAGCTCTGAATGGTTTTCCTGGGCCTTATTCCGCATATGTGTTCAAAACTATAAGCAATGATGGAATACTAAAGCTAATGGATGGTAAAGAAAATAGGAGAGCGTATTTTAAATCAGTGATAGCATTTCACAATGGAGAGTCTATAGAGACCTTTACAGGAATAACAAAGGGTTCAATAATTCACTCTACTATCGGTGATGAAGGATTTGGATTTGATCCAATTTTTAAACCAAAAGATAATGAACAAACTTTTGCTGAAATGACACTAGCAACCAAGAATTTATATTCTCACCGCCAAAAGTCACTTCGAATATTATTCACCTCCTTAACCGCCTTCGCAAAGCAATGAAATGGTGAAATTAATGGCAAGAATGCACGCAAGAAAAAGAGGACAAGCGAGTTCAACTCGACCTTATAGGAATCAACCCCCAGAATGGACGCCTTACGATAAGGATTTTGTAGTTAAGAAAATTGAAGAACTTCGAAGACAAGGTCAATCTTCTGCAATGATTGGAGTAATCCTACGAGACCAATATGGTATTTCCAATGTAAAGGAAGTTTTTGGCACAAAAATGAGCAAAATTGTAGAAGATTTGAATTTAAAGCCAAAATATCCTGAAGATTTAGTTAATCTTGTTAGACAAGCTTCTCATCTAAGAAAACATTTAGAAGAAAATAGGAAGGATCTTCACAGTAAAAGGGGATTACAATTAATCGAATCAAAGATTCGAAGGTTAGTTAAATTCTATAAGAAGAAAGGTGTTTTTCCAACAAAATGGAAATATGATCCAAAAACTGCTGGTCTTTTACTCTAAGTTACGATATTCTTTTATCTTTTTATATTTATTTTATTTTGTAGGATATTGGTAACTAGTGTCATCTATAGAAGTTCCCTATGAAAAAATTCAAGACCTTAAGGACAAGGCAGGCAAAATTTCTGAGTTGCTTAAAGGTTTAGAAGAAAATCTTGTAATAATCTGCAAGGTTAACCCTGATAATTTATGTGCAGCCGGTATTCTGGTATCCTGTTTAAGAGAAATAGGTTTAGGGTGTCACATAATCTTTATTGATAACAACTCAGATTTGGATGAACGAATTAACAAAATCAACTATTTAACATACATATTTATTGGTTTTCAGCTAAAAGAATTACCTAGTAAACTTCTCAAAGATGAAGCAAAGAATTTTATCATAATAGGTAATAGAATTACAATTGATAAGAGATTAAAGCTGCCTTGGGATAATATCTTAACACTTTCATTAAAGGAAATAGAAATTCCAGTTATAGCCTTATCAAATGCAGGACTAGCGTACTTCATTGCAAAAGATTTTACAGAAGATTATCCAAAATTCTCAGGATTAGCTGTAGTAGGTGGTTTAGCAAACAAGCAAGTTGACTCAAAGAGCCAAGAGCTGATTGGTATAAACAGATTTATTCTAGATGAAGGGAAGGAAGAAGAAATACTTGAAGAATCAAAGGGAACAAAAATATCAGGTAGAGAGAGTCTTCCTATTCATTTAGCATTGAAATATTCAATCAATCCATATTTTCCAGGGCTAACTGGAAATGAAGAAGCTTGCACATCTTTCGTGTCTAAACTGAAGATCCCAATGAAAAAAGATGGCGACTGGAGAACGTTTTCATCGCTTGCAAAAAATGAAACTCAGATATTGTTTGAAAAATTGACTATTCTTCTTGTAGAGAGGAATGCCCAATTCAGGACAGAATCGTTGTTCGGTACCAATTATATTATTCTTACAGAAACAAGTAAAAGTCAAACAAGAGATGCAGAAGAGTATTTATGGCTGTTAGAAGGAGCATGTCAAATAAAGAAATATGGCTTAGCTCTTGCAGTTATTTTAGGAGACAGAACCAATTTATATGATGAGCTTAAACGAAAAATGGAAAATTATCACGGAAAAGCAGCACAAATAATTGAAAAAATTGCTCAAGACGCAGGAATTGTTGAAAACAAAGAATATTATAGGATCATAAAAAATCAAGAAATTTTTGATTTAGAATCAGCCCCTCTTGTAATTAAAGCCCTTGTAGAGAGTAATATCATAACGATAGAAATACCGCTTCTTCTTCACCTAAAAGAGGCAAACACGAACTATTTGTATATGCATGATTCACCAACTCAGATTCAAAAAGGATTCCTAATATATCACTTCTTTAAGGATTTAGTGAAAGAAAAAACTATTGCTGAATCATGTTTTAAAGGAGAAAGCGAGTTTTTCAGATTAGCACTCTCTGATGAGGAGTATCCTGTCGTTCTTGAAGAGTTTGAAAAAGCTCTTGAGAAACATCATGAAGGTACAAAAGCAGAAGTTAATTCAAAAGAAAAGGAAGACGATAAATGATCTCACATGAATCTAGCTTTACGATGGTTATTGAATGTAAGAATAATGATATGGCAAATATTATTGCTAAAAGTTTGGAACCTGAAAATAAGCAAGTAGATAACAAGACAACTATAACTATGGAAATTGAAAATAATAAATTGATTCTAAAGCTTAAATCCTCATCTCCGATTTCAACTTTAAGAAATACAGCAGATGACATAATTAGCACAATAAGTACTATTGAATCAGTTTACAAGAGCGTGAAAAGCTGATATTAAGCTTATCCCATAGACCTATTTTCTCTAGTTTTCAAGTTTATAATCAAACATAATATTTAAAACTCAATTAAAGAAGAAGAAAAACAACAGATTAGAGGTTAAACCATTGTCATCATCTCAAAGACCAACACGAAAAACTAAAGGAAAAACAAAAGTAGTAGACAAATGGAAAGAAAAATCTTGGTACGAAGTAACTGCTGCAAGTTATATTGTTAATAAATCCTTAGGAGAAACTCCTGCAAGTGAGCCTGAAAAACTAATTGATAGAGTGATTGAGATGGCTAGACTTGGAGTTGCTGAGGACATCTATTATGATATAAACCTAAAGATCAGATTTCGAATTACAAGTGTTGAAGGCAATATTTGCACAACAGAATTTGATGGTCATGAAATTGCTAAAGAACAAATCAGATCTCAAATACGAAGAAATCGTTCTAAAGTTGAAGCAATACAAAATGTTGTTACAAAAGATAAAGCAAGATTAAGAGTTTCATCTATTGTTATCACACCTATTAGATGTGGAGCAAGCACACAAAAAGTTATTAGAAAAGCAATTGAAGATTTAGTAAAAACAACAGCTAGAGCTCAAATGTTTGTAGAATTTACTCAAAACATGATAAATGGAACAATTGCTGGAGAGATGAAAAAAATTGTTGGTAAAATATACCCAATAGTTATGGTGGATATCAGAAAAAGCAAGGTATTATTGCTACCAGGTGCCACTGCATCAACTCATCAAGTCGCTGAAACTACTGTAACAGCTTAGAAGATTTATTCTTCCACTTCTTTTTATTTTTAATTTGACTCTATTTTACAGCTGATACAATCTTTATTATGTCATTATTTTGTAACTCGTAATCAGCTCCTACTCGTCTACCAGATGGTGCTAATGTGCCATGAATAAAATGCTTTGCAAAGTCTGTATGTACTTTTCCCGCAAACTCTTTAGCAGTTGTACCTTGGGGGACAAGATAAGCATCAGGAAGTACGTTTCCTGATTTATCGGTAAATTTGGTAGCATCTTCAACAGGAAAGACCACAATCATATTGAACAAGTTAAAAACAACGTGAGACAGTATTTCTTGTATTCCAGAAGAACCATATTTTTGAAGTAAATCAGTATTAATTCTTTCAAGAAGCTGTACCTTTTTCTCTCCCAGTTTTTCTTGATTCAGGATTTTAAAACCAGGATCACCAGGGGTGTAAGAAATAGTTGCATTTTCCTGCTCAGTTCGCAGAAAAACCTCTGCAAGTGCTGAAGCTGGAAAAATGTTCTCATCTAGTTCTTCCTTCATCTTAAGGAAATTTTTGTTGGATGTAGGCTGATCAATTTTGTTTGCAACGATTATAATTGGTTTGGATTTTCTTCTTATCGTCGTAATTAAATCATCTAGTTTATCATCCCAAGTATTAGCATCATCGTCAATTAAACCAATTTCTCTAATAGATGCTTCAATCGTATGCTTCTTTATAGCCAGCCCCGTTAGTTTTTCATGCAATAGAAATGAAAATCTTATTTTCTCAGCAGAAGCCTTCTTTTTCATTGTTGCATAATCTCTACTAACAATAGCTTTTATCCAAGCATCAATTTCCTCCTCCAAGAATTTTACGTCATCTAATGGGTTCCAAGATCCCTTGTCCACTTGATTTCCTTCAGCATCCAATGAACCACTTGTATCAACTACATGAAGAAGAACATCAGCTTGTCTTAATTCATCTAAGAACTTGTTACCTAAACCCCTTCCTTCAGAAGCTCCAGGAACTAGTCCTGCTACATCTAAAAACTGAACGGGGAGATATCTAATTCCATCCTTACATAAAGAGTTTTTTGGATTATCTTCAACTCCTAAATCTTTACAGACACAAGGACTTCTTACATAAGCTGTTCCTCTGTTAGAATCTACGGTTGTAAATGGATAATCACCTACTTTCGCATTAACCATTGTAAGGGCATTAAGAAATGTACTTTTTCCGCAACTAGGTTTACCAACTATTCCAACTAACATTATTATTTCAGTTACTTCTAAAAATAAAGACTTTTTGTATAAGAAGCATTTTTTGAGTAAACCGGTAATATAATACATAATCTCAATCTTTTTTAGGGTACCAATGTTCAGTGAATCATGTCTGAAAGAAAAGAATCCAGAGATGATGGGGACGATAAAGAAGATTTCCAAAGTCACTTTCCAGTTCTATATAGAGAGATAATGGAAGGAGAGGACAAAAATCAAGAAGAAGAGATAAGAACTCCTGCTGGATCCAAGAAAGTAAGAAAATTCAAAAGCCACACACCTGGTGTAATAGATTTTATATGTCGTTGTTCCACTGAAGAAGAAGCTTTAGAAATAATCGAATACATGTTTAAGAAAGGCGATATTTCAGAAGGCCATGCAAATGAGTTAAAAAAGCAATTAAAAGAAAAAGGTTTAGAGTTTTTTGGTGAGCATCGAAAGCCAGGTTATTATGAAAAAGCTTGAAAAAAAAGAGAGAAAAGGATATTATTCTTTCTTATAAGCGATTTCTCCATCTATTAATACGAGTTTATTTTCTGCAAAGAAATTCTCCAAAGGATGATCAGACCAAATAACTAAATCTGCATCTTTTCCAATATCAAGACTTCCTAAACGATCACTTACTCCAATCATTTCTGCTGCATTAATTGTAATGGCTTTTAATGCTTCATTAACAGGAAGTCCTTCCTTAATAGCCATGCAAGGGAGTATTTGGAAATGCTTAAGGCGAGTAAAGGAATCACTTTGGATTGAGATTTTGACACCAGCTTTCCACAATTTAGCCGGAGTTTCAAAACTAATATTACGAAGTTCAACTTTTTCAAAACCAGCAAGAGAAGGTCCTACAGAAACAGGAACACCTTTCTTAGCAATATAGTCAGCAATTTTATGTCCTTCAGTAGCATGAACAAGCATGAGATCTATATTAAATTCTTCAGCTAAACGAATAGCAGTTACTATGTCATTTGCTTGATGACAATGAAAATTCAAGGGTATTTCCTTTTTCAAAACCTTTAGGAGCACTTCATTGTTTAAATCTCTATCTGGTTCTGAAGGTATCTTATCTAATTCCTCTTTTTCTTCTGCTTGCTTTTTCTTCAGTTTGTATTCTTCCCATTTCTTCCCGTAGTTCTGAGCATCTACAAAGGCTTTCCTGAACACAGCAGCTGTCCCCATCCTTGTTGAGGGCAGTTTCTTATCTGTTCCATAAACTCTTTTTGGATTTTCTCCTAGAGCGGCTTTCATAGATGATGGTGTTTTAACTATCATATCATCTACTATCTTGCTCTTACAGTATGTTTTGATTATAGTATCAGTTCCACCAATAACATTGCCACTTCCAGGTCCTGTTTGAATTGTTGTAACTCCACCAATTCTGGCTTCTTCTAAACCAGGATCTTCAGGATTAATTGCGTCTAGTGCTCTAACATGGGCTGTGTTTGGGTCAGTCATTTCATTTCCATCAAATCCTGCCCAACCAATACTACCATCAAACAGACCTTGATGAGTATGAGTATCTATGAATCCTGGGAAAACATGTTTTCCTTCTACATCAATTATTTCATAGCCTTCAGGTATAGAAGTGTCTCCTTCCAAAATGTTCTCTATTTTACCATCTTTGATTAAAATAGTACCCTTATCTATGATTTTTTCATTTTTATTTACGGTATAAATCTTACCATTAACAATTGCATAATTCATCTTAATTTTCTTCTTTCAAAGGAATTCTTAAACTGATTCATTCGTATGTAGCTTTCCTAACCTCAAAGAGAGGAGGGTTTAAAAATTAAATTATCTGTTTACCCACAGTGAATATTATGACAACAGATCTAACAGATAGACTGAAAGAATTTAGTAAAGAAATGAAAGACTGGGATAAAAAGAAGACAAGTGTCTCAGGAGTAACCATTGTTAAACTACCTACAAAAGGTGATGATACTAACTTTGGTTTAGAAATTATTCCTGTCAGAGAAGATGGAACACAACTCAAGCGTAAAGGATTATTTGTTACATCACTTGAACAATGGGAAGCATTTAAAGAAATTTTTTCCAATCCTAAAGCTTTTGATCTTATTCAAAGTATTAACAATTTGCGAGCTCCAAGAGCAGCAACTCCTGAAGAAGCAGAAGGAGACGTTTTCGAAGTTTAATTACTTCACTAAAGGTGACAATAAAGGATGAAGGTTGTTATATTAGCAGCAGGTGAAGGCATTAGATTAAAACCTTTGACCGATTCAAATCCAAAACCATTGTTGAAGGTTTTAGGAGAACCAATTTTAAAAAAATCAATTAATGGGTTTCTTAAATTTGGAATCAATTCATTTGTAATTGTCACTCACTTTATGGAAAAAAAGATTAAGGATTATTTAGCAAAGGAGTTTCCGAATATAGAATTTACTTTTATTCATCAAGAAGAGATAAAGGGGACAGGGAATGCATTTCTTTTGGCTAAAAACGAAATTAAAGAGGATTTTTTCATTGGTGTTAATGGTGATTGTATATATTCTGAATCCCTTCTGGAACAGACAGTAGACGCTGCAAGGAATGGTTTTGTCTCATTAGGTGGGAAGCACACTAAAGAAACAGAGAATTTTGGAATTATTATAGTAGATGAAAAAGAAAAACCTATCAAGATTATTGAAAAACCAACAAAAGAGGATGTTCCAGAGGGATATGCAAATATTGGTTTGTATTCTTTAAACAAAGATATATTCAAAATACTTGAAAATCAACACAAAAACAATGAGATTTCTTCTAGAGGAGAATACGAGATTACAGATGCTGTAAACTTCTTACTTTCTAATAAAAAGATTCCAGCTAGTTTAGTGAAACTTAATGAGGATGATTATTGGTTTGACTTAGGTCGTCCTTGGTCTCTGCTAGAAGCAAATGAATCTCTTTTATCAAAAATCAATGATTTACGTGAAGGGACAATCGAAGAAAACGTGCAAATCAAAGGCAATATTATTCTCAAAAAAGGAGCTATTCTAAGAAGTGGAACTTATATCGAAGGACCTGCTTTCTTTGATGAAAACGCAGATATTGGTCCAAATTGTTACATTCGAAAATTTTCTTTCTTTGGTAAGAATTCAAGAGTTGGTAATGGTTGTGAAGTTAAGAATTCAATAATTGGCAATAACACTCACGCAGCTCATCTTTCATACATAGGTGATTCAATTATCGATGATAATTGCAATATAGCAGCAGGAACACTTACAGCAAATTTACGCATAGATAAAAAATCCATTCCAGTAACTGTAAAAGGAAAGAAAGAGGATAGTGGACGGAGGAAATTGGGCGTAATAATAGGCAAGGGTGTGGAAATAGGCATTGGAGCTTTACTAATGCCGGGGGTAAAAATTGGGAGCAACTCATGGATTGGGGCAGGAACAATAGTAAAAGAGGATGTTCCCTCAGATTCTATTTATTTTAGTACTCAAAACTATACTGTAAAAAGGAAAAAAAAAGATGCAGATTAAAGAACTGAATGCAATAAAGAAAAATTGGACCCATGAGAAAGTCAAAATCGGTTTAATTTATCCAAACACTTACCGAGTAGCTATGACAAGTTTGGGCGTTCAGTTACTATATTTTCTATTTAACGAAAGAGATGAGATAATCTGTGAACGAATTTTCAAACCCCTTGATTATAAAATAGCCCCTTATTCTCTGGAAAGCCAAAAAAAACTAGCGGATTTCGATATTCTAGCGATCTCGTGTCAATTTGAGCAGGATTATATCCAAGCAATTGAGCTGTTGATAAGAGGAGGAATAAACCCAGATGTTAGGCAAAGAAAAGAAGCAGATCCACTCATTATTCTTGGAGGACCATCAGTCACAGCAAATCCTTTTCCAGTCTTATTTGTGGGAGATATTTTTTTCTTAGGAGATATAGAACCGGTTAGTAAGGCATTCATATCATCTTTAATGAATAGTAGTAAAAAAGAAAGAATAGAAGCATTAGCTTCGGTTCCAGGAATCATAGCTTATGCTCATCATTTTTCAGAAAAAGGGGATTGGATAGGAGATAATGTAAGAAGTGTTAAGCTGAAAGACATTTCTAATTCGTTCTTCCCAATTAAACAGATTATACCTGAGGGTGTTAAAGGCACTAAGAATGAACCAATTTTTGGTAAAGCATACTATCTAGAAACAGATAGAGGATGTTCTGAAAGATGTAAATTCTGTTATGTGGGCCATTGTAGATTTCCTAGAACATCTAGAAGTTTGGACAGTCTTATTGACATAATTGACCAAGCAAGTGAAGTAAACGATTTTGATAAAATTGTTCTTTACGGAAGTGCAATTGCTCAATCCGGCACTCTTGATGATTTAATAGAATATATAGTAGCTAAGGGGTACGAAGTATCATGTTCATCATTTAGAGCAGATTATCTCACTGAAAAATTACTAAAGGCACTCAAAAAAGGAAAACAACGAACTATATCTCTTGCTCCTGAAACAGGAGATGAAAAACTCAGATTAGCTTTAAATAAAAGAATGGATGACGAAACCATTTTTTCAGCTCTTAAGCTAGCTTGGGATGCAGGTTTCAGGAAATTAAAATTATACATGATTTATGGGTTTCCTTGTGAAGGAGAGGAAATAAAAGTTGTAACAAAGGATTTTGTGAGTACAATTAGAGAAAGATATTTCCCTACAGGCCGAATAGGAATTTCTATGAATCAGTTTATTACAAAGGCGCACACTCCTTTTCAGTATACCTCCATGATAGGTGTTAAGGAATCTAAAAAAGAACAAAAGTGGTACAAAAGTAATTTATACCAAATCAAAAATATCGATTTATCTCTTTATGCGCCTGAATGGTCAATAATTCAAAGGGTCTTGTCCTTACAAAATCACGAGTATTATCCTGTTATTTATCAAATTGCAAAAGGAAGAAATACAGTAGGTAGCTGGAAAATAGCTTTAAGAGAATTTGACAGCACTCTAGATAAAGAAGCTGAATGGAAATACAATATAGATGAATCCCTTCCTTGGGAACACATTACACACACTTTAGATAAGAAAACACTTATTTCCTCATATAAGAAATATCTTGAGATTATGGACTGCAAATGAGATGAACTCACACTTTCCTCAAACAATTCAAGAAGCTAAGGATTTTCAAAAAGAAATAGCAAGTGAAGTTATTTTGGAAGATAAGTTATCTGAAATCAAAACGATAGGAGCTTTTGATATATCCTATAAACAAGACATGGCTTTTACAGCTGGTATTACTATTGACAATGCAACTGAAGAAGTCGTGGAGGAAAAGGTTATTGTAAGCAAAATTCAATTTCCATACATCCCAACCTTCTTATTTTTACGTGAAGTTCCTTCCTTTATTTCCCTACTATCAAAGATTTCAATCAAACCGGATTTAGTATTAATTGATGGGCATGGCATTGCGCATCCAAAAAACGCAGGCTCAGCAACAGTTTTTGGTGTATTAGCAAACATCCCTTCAATCGGTGTTGCGAAGAAACCATTGAAATTCTTTGAATATAGATCATCTGAAGTCAAGTATTTAGAACAAGTTTTCTTAAATGAGAAAGTTGTAGGATATAAATATCAGCCAAATACAAATTGGAATCCAGTTTTCATATCACCAGGAAATTTGGTTTCAGTAAAATCCTCATTTACATTTATTCAGAATCTTTTCAAAAGTCGTTTCAAATTACCAGAACCACTACATAAAGCACATAACTTAGCTACAGAATTTAGAAAAGAACATTGAACTTAGTTGAAGAATCAATCGTTTCTTTTTTTAATTTATATCTCAAATTCAATTTCTCTCCTCAAGTTTTCATTATATCCTAATTTCTAATTGTGGCAAAAAAATAAACACTCATAAAATTTGTATTTTAAAAGCTAACTATCATTATTGTGTTACTTATTTATGGAAAACGCCCAAAAGACCTAAATTCATAAGTTTTGATAGATATTGAACTTTTTTTATGCAGAGAAGAATAATATGTACCAAAAACTTCCTTTGTTTATGAAAAACATTAGATAAAAAATCAAAAAAACATAAAAGGTCTGAAAATGAATTGTTTTGGAGTTTAAAAGCATTAGTGCAATTAATTAAACTTGTAGTTTATGCCTTTTGTTTTTTTGTAGTTTTTCTTTGTGGAGTTAAAAAAATGTGGAAACGGCTTTTAATTCAACAAATCAGTTGAATTTTGCCGAATTCATTTTGAATAACTTTAAAAAGGAAACTTGTCGAGTATTGATTAACCAAGCAAGGAAATGGTTAATGTGGCTGTAGCTCTTGAAAATCCAAATTTAAGTCAAAATCTTCTAACAGGTTTACCTCCTAGTGCTGTTACAATTTATAAGATAGTGATTGGCAAAGGGCCTATTACTAGTTGTGAAATAGTCGATTTATGCAGTTTAGCACCAAGAACTGTTCGTCATGGATTAAAATTGTTAGTCAGAGCTGGTTTAATTCAAAAACTCCCTCACTTACTTGATATGAGATCATGTAAATTTTATGTTGATTAAAGCAAGAATGATTCATCTAATTGCTTTAATCATATTTATTTTTAATAAAGTAGAAGAGGATTTTATACCTCTACATCACTTGAATGGAATAAGACATCCCTATTAATTGCTGATTTAAAGAGACCTAGAAGTAACTCATTTGAAGTTCTCACAGCTATAGGTATTGAATCAGCAGTTAAGAAAGCGAATACAGCTTCATTATTACCATCTAAAATCCCACAGTAAACATCCTTCTTATCATAGTGTTTCAGTTTCAATCCTGTAAACCTTTCTGAAAGCGGTCTAAGGATAGACTGATGTCTTTTGTCAAAATATGAAACTAGTGTTACTCGCTGAGCTTTGGTGTATTGCATCATTTCTTTTAGAAGATCTTCATCAACATCTGGTGTAACAAGAAGGAGTTCATAATTGGACCTCATTGCGATGTCTGTAATACTGGCTTTGATAGCTTCTTCGCCTACAATAATAGATGTATCATGTTGTCCATCAAATGAATATGATGACGCAGCACCATCAACTTGCCTTAGTTCATCTTCTCTTGTATTAACAACTTGATAGAAAGTCATTGCTTTTTCCAAAAGAGAATCCATTTGAGAATCTAAAATTTCATCAACATCCTTTATTACAGCCGCAACTTGAGATACTAGAGTGTTGACTTGGATTTCTTCGCCTTCTGAAATCTGTTCTATAATTTGTTCCTTTTGTTCATCCTTATAATCCTTAAGATGCTGTTTTAATTCAGTTAGTTGCATAGCTAATTGGTTTCGTTTATCTTCTGATTTCTGTTGAAATTGATTTAAAGAATCTTGTAATTTTTCTTTTAACTCAAGTGCCATTTTCTCTGAATCTTGTTTTGATTTGCTTAATTCTTTGATAGTATCATTTTGAATTTTATTAATAATCTGAGTTTTTTCGTTATCATGAGACTGAAAATCTTTTAGAACTTGATCTTTAGTAGTAGTTAGCTGATCCACGGTGTTTTGTTTTAATTTTTCTGTCACTTCTGAACAAGAATCATATGAAGAAGTGGCATACACTTCTGTTTGATTTTGGAGCGTTTCCAAGAGATTCTTGGGTAGCAAATCTATCTTATCTATGGTTGTATCAGTTAGTTCATTCTTCTTTGTTCGAATGGTTGTTTCTCCTGTTATCTGAAAGTGGTCCAATTTGGAACGCAACGCTTCCCTAACTTCATTTAAGGATAAAACATGTTGATCTATCAATTGCAAACCACTCTCATTCAGATCATTAGCTAAGTTTCGAACAGTATCTCTTGCATCTTGGAGAGGAGCCTCAATTAGCTTCTTCCCTTTACCCAATTTCATCATAGTAGAGCCTTCTAGACCATTTAAAGCTTCAGCAATTTTTGAAGACAAAAAGTTTGTTTGTCTGTCGATTTGTTCAACACTTCTTCTAAGCTCTTGAGTCTGTTTAATTTGGTCAGAGAAAATGTTGTTTACTTCAGAAGAGAGTTCTTCGACTACTTTTTTCGACTCTAAGTTCCATGCACTATAAGATTCTTGCCAAATGCTATTATAATTCTCGAGGAAGGATTCTTGAATTTCAGTCACATCATTAACAAGATCTTTGAGTGCATTATCCAAATCCGGAGCTAGTTTTTCTAGAAACTCCTTATGATTCTCTGTATGTGAATCTAAACCATTGTTAATAATCTGTGTTAGATTTTCAAAAGAACTTTGTATTTTTTCTTCAGTTGTTTGGACTAAAACATCACTATTATGTTTTGCTGTGTGATGGAACTGTTTTACAAAAGCATTAAGTTCTTGCACAAAAGTTTCCAACTGTGTTGAAAACAGGAAGGGTTGATCCATCACTTGAGTCAGATACCCAGTTACTTCTTGTTCTGTTTCTGTTATGAAACCAGAAGCTGAGTTTTCAGTTTGTTCGCTATGCTCAACATATTGTTGGAATAGCGCTTCGACCACTTGTTTAATTAAACCACTAACTACGTGAATGTCAAAAACAGAACCTTCACCGGTTAATTCTAAAGTTCCCCCAAATTTGGTTTTCTTTTCTCTATACTCTTCCTTCGCACCTTTTAAGGCAGTTATTACCCCATCTAAGGAGTATAAGGCGTCTTTTTCTATAATTATGTATTCTTTAAGAAAGGGGAGCATAGCAAAGTACTGAGGGGTTTTTCCTGCTGTTTTCTTCAAGAAACCCAATTCTTCCAAATTCTTAACTGATTGAATGAGGGTAAGGGGATCTAAACCTGTTACTACTAGTAATTCACCTATGGTTACTTTTCCTAACCCAAGTGTAGCAGAATACACTTTTATATCAATTTCATTAAAACCTATACGAGTTAATAGTGGGGGTAGTATCTCAATTCTTGACATATTATCAGCCTTTTTTTAATTATACTAATTAGATTTAGTTTACTACATAAATTTTATTGCAGTAAAAAAATAATTTATCTTGCTTAAAAAGAATATACAAAAGGCAACCTCGTTTTTATCGCTTAATCAATTTCCACACCATTTTTAGGACAATAAGATTGCAAAAAACATTCGATACATTGGGGCTTTTGTGCCTTGCAGATAGCTCTGCCATGTGAGATAAGTAAATGAGTAATTTTCCCCCATTTCTCCTGTGGAATTATTTCCATCAAATCCTTTTCTATTTTGATAGGACCAATATTATTTGTCAGACCCAATCTGAAGGATATGCGTTTTACGTGGGTATCAACAGCAATTCCCTCATGAATTTCAAACCAATCATTTAGAAGAACATTAGCCGTTTTCCTTCCTACACCAGTTAATTTGGTTAATTCCTGCAAGGATGTTGGAATTTCAGAATCATGTTCTTTGATCAATTCTTTTGACATTTCATGAATGAATTTTGCTTTGTTCTTATATAATCCAACTTTAGAAATGGCTTGTTCAATTTCTATAATAGAGGCACTTGCAAAAGCTTGGGGGTCTGGAAAAGTGAAAAATAACTCCTTAGTTACAGAATTAACTTGTTTGTCTGTACTCTGCGCACTTAGAATAGTAGCAACTAACAGCTGATAAGGAGTAGTATAATTAGTTAATCCACCTTTGAATGTAGGATAGCATTCCTCTAGTTTTCCTAAAAGCAATATAGTTCTCTTCTTTAATGAAGTGCTCATCAAAGAAGAAGAAGAGATATGTAATTTATATGTTTTTAAAAGACAGAAACTAAAAATCACTAATATAATTCTTAAAATAATTGACACTTTAAAAAAAGAAAATAAAAATAGCATCAATCATCTCATAAGGTTCTCTCAAGTAGATTCATGAATTGATGTATTTTCACTCCCAAAATAGTAAAGATAGCACTATTTTTTCTTTTTCTTACCTAAGCCATAAATTGCTGTAAATAGTGTTAGATATATCCAAGAAACATATACGCAAAGAAATATCAAATAGTTTAAATAGTATCCAAGACTATAAATTAATTGTATAAAGGGGAATATAGAATGGGCGCAGGACAACGGAAAATCTTCAAAATCACACTACTTGGAGACGGAGCAGTTGGCAAGACAAGTCTTCGAAAAACCTATCTAGGTGAGGGTTTTAAAGATGGCTACTCCATGACAATTGGGGCTGACTTCGCTGTTAAACGATTAAGAATAGATGACCAAGATTTTGTTGCTCAGATTTGGGATCTCGCAGGACAACAGAGATTCTCAGCTGTTCGTGAGGTTTACTATCGCGGAACATCTGGATGCTTATTAGTTTTTGATATTTCTCGACGTTCAAGTTTTGAAAATATTCCATCTTGGATAGCAGAGCTTCTAAAGAACAATAGTAATAGAGTTGTACCAATAGTTCTCATAGGCAATAAAAGCGATCTTCGAGCTACGGCTAAGGATCCAATTATGCGAGAACAATCTGAAGAATATGCTCGCAGTCTTTCAGCTTGGTCAGGTTTTACTGTTCCTTATATCGAAACCTCTGCCAAAACTGGTGAAAATGTTGATGAAGCATTTAAGACCTTGTTAAAAAATATTGTTTTGTTTTACGAAAAATTATATGCTCAGCAATAAGTAATTTCTTTTCCTTTTCTTCTGTTTTTTACTGATTATTGTTGATTCGTATATTCATTGTATCCTCATCAAATTCAGCATGAAGAGAAACTGTTCCATCTTCATTTACATTCAATATTTTCATTTGTTCTAGCTCTGAAATATACTTCTTTGTTTGTGAAAGAGAAACCCCAAGTACAAAAGACAACTGAATTGGAGCAATTACGCCCATCCTTCTAAGAAGATTTATGACGTTAAATCTTGGATCAGTTGTTACTATTCTTTCTAGAATATTTTTTTGTTTCATCCATTTCTCCATGTCTTCTTTGATTTTCTCCATCTCATCTTCTAATCTCTTTTTTTCTGACTCAATCGCAACAACTTGATCTGATAACTCGTAAATTAACGATTCTCTTTCTTCTAGAAGTAGATTTAGCATATCCTTTTCTTTTTGAAATTCCTCTAGAAAACCAGCGTCCATATTCTCGCTACTTTCAGAAGCATCGCTATTTTTTCTTTGAATCATCCTTCGATCTTGTTGATAGGGAGATACTGAGAACATGCTTGATAAGAAATTAAACAATCGAAAGAATTCTGATTTCATTTCTGCTATTACTACATCTGAAGAGTTTTCCAGAAGCTCACTTACATACTGTATTGCTGGATCTAGTTCTAGAGTTGAAGATTGATTTTTTTTCTTGGATTTTTCTGCTTTAGCTTCTTTTTTTCTTGGAGATTTGAGATTTTCCTTTAATTCTTCAACTTCTTCAGAAAGCTTAGATATTTCTGTAGCGATTTCTTGAAATTCATCATCATCCTCAGATTTTTTCTCATAAAGGTTTTCCATCGAAATCATCTATATTTTTGCTGTTGATTCAATCTTGAAGCCTTCGGATTCAGAGGGTGTAAGATCAAAGTTTTCACTTACATAGGCCACTCCCATTAATTTTGTAATTGCAAAAGTATCTTTTATTCTGCTTCCGACAGTGCTCCTTGAAAAATAAAATATCCCTTGAGCAGCATTCATGATTATTCTTTCAGCTACAGAATCTAGTATATCTTGAGGTAATAGAAAGAAATGCACACCACCTATTTTTGTTAAGGACATTATTGTTCCTTTTAGAAATGTAATTAGAGCATTTGAATCTTCATCCAATCTATCTTCTTTCATCCACAATAAATCATCAAAAATACTAAAACATTGTTTATTCTGATTTTCTTTTACATGAAGCATTCTATCAATAATTTTCTTAACATATGTTTTTCTTTTTACTTCAATCTTTCCTAGTTTTAGAGAAGAAGCCATTGAAGAACTTGAAAGATCAAACATATTTTCAAAATACCAGTTCTTTCCTTCGAAAGGTTTCACATCCCACTCATAAGCGTTGAATGAATTCAGAATATGAGAATACGGACGACTACTATGAACATAGAAAATTACATTGTCAGAGTTTTGAGCCCAATTCAGAAGAATCCTTTGTATAAATAATGTTGGTATAACTGTTTCTGAAGGATAACTTACCAGTATAAGAGATCCTTGAGGTAACCCTTTTCTTGAGGACATCTCCATCCCCAATTTTTGATCAAGTGATCTAATACCAGTTTGAACTAAATCGCCTCTTGCATCCTTTGAGGGGTTTGACTTTCCTATACGTTCTGTCCCTCCAGATGGTGAGTTCATATCCATTAAACATTCCTCAAATAATTAGCTAAAATTGTTCTAGCTCCCGTAATGCAAGTTCTAAATCTGATATAAATTCATCTTGAACCTTCTTCTCTTCTTCAACAACAACCGGTTGGGCAGCTACTGCAGGTTTAACTTCCGGAGCTGGGACAGGTTTTGCTTCAACGTCCAATATATTTCTGATTTTTTCCGCTGCTATTTTCATGGTTCTTCTAACCATTCCAAGAGCTACACCAGCATCTGTAATTAAGCACACAACAGTACTTCCACAACTTGCCACTAAAATTAAACCATCTGTAAATTCAGAAATAATTATATCTAGCACAGCTAATCCAACATTTGTACCTTGCTGTTCACTAGCTAAGTAAACTGCGCTTGCTATAGCTCCAAGAGCTTCTGTTTCAAATTCATCAAAAGCGAATCTTGAAGAGTAAGCCAGTGTTAATCCTGTCTTATCAGCTAATATTACATGATTGATATTAGCATCACTTGTTATAATTTCATGAAGTATTGTATTTATTTGGTCAGCACCATACAAGCATATCACCAAGTATTTTACGACATCTCTTAATGTCTATTTGTTGTTTAATATATTTATATGTAGTGTTAATATTTTTACCAAGCAAACTTTTTAAACATGACGTAAAAATTAACCACATGATTAAGATAACTTATCCCGTTATTATACTAAATTTTAAGAATTATGATCAAACGATTGGGAAGAAGGGATTACATCTTTCCAAGATTGCAGAAGAGGTTGCTAGAGAGTTAAGTGTGTCAATTGCAGTTTGTCCTCAAACCGTTGACTTAAGGAAAATCGCAGAAGAGGTTGATATTCCAGTTTTAGCACAGCATGTAGATGCAAATGATTCTGGGAGTTATACAGGAAATAATCTTATTCAAGCCGTAATAGAAACAGGAGCAATTGGTTCTCTTGTTAACCATTCTGAACACAGATTAAAGTTAGCTGATATTGAAAGAATAGTTGATAAAGCAAATACTCTAGATTTCTTCACTTGTGTGTGTTCTAATAATCTCCAAACAAGCAAAGCAATAGCCGCTCTTAATCCAGTAGCGTGTGCCATGGAACCACCTGAACTAATTGGTAGCGGAGTATCAGTTACTACGCAACCAAGTTTGGTTAAAGACACTATCAAAGCTATTTCTGACATTAATTCAAACATTCAACCCTTAGTGGGAGCTGGAGTTTCGACCAATAAAGATGTTTTTGAAGCTTTGCAATTAGGAGCAAAAGGAGTTCTTTTAGCTTCAGGTTTTGTGAAGGCTAAAGACCCAAAAGAAGTACTAATAGAAATGGCAAAAGCAGTTTTGTAAATTTCAGTAAGTAAGAGAAATCTAAGAAAATCAATTCTCTACTATTCTCTTCCACATTGTTTTATCGCCCTGTTGAATCTGAGTAAGAATTCCAGCATCTGTCATCTGTTCTAAGGATTTGATAAATTCTTCCTTAGAAATTGGAGGCGTTCCTTGCTTCAATGCAGAAAATTGACAAGCAGCAAATATTGCATCTTCAAACATGAATTTAGAGGAACCATAGGATTCAAGAATTATGTCCTTATTTGGAATATCAGGTTCCTTAACTGCAACCTTTACTTTTGGTGTTTCCTTGACTCCAGTTCTAGGCTTAGGCTTAGAATGCATAACATCAGCAATTAAGTCTTTCAAACTCTTCCCTTCAGATTGTTCACCAAAACCGTATAATTCAGCTATCCAATGAATAGCATGATTAACAAATGAATCAATAGATTCAAAATTCTCCTCATTAACGAGTTTCTCAATATATTTATATAGTTTTTCTGGGATTTTTGCTTCAAAAGATTTCATATGTTTTGCCCTATTGAATGTATTTGACGTTAAAATATTCTTCATTCTGTTTTAAATCTTTTTTATCTAGGTATTGATGCCTTAAGAAAGAAATGTAAAAAAAATATTGATGATGGCGTCCTTTGATCTTTCTATCATGTGTGTGAAGAGCACATCTAAGCCGTCTCAATCAGTCATTCGCCTAATTATATTAAGAAGGGAATGAAGTATAAATTTTTCTGTAAGAGTTTAAAATTTTGTTAAGAGGTTTTACGACCACGTTTATACTGGGTGAAACCACATTTTCCACAAGTTTGACGATCTGGATGTTCAGCCATATATACTGCATCCCCACAACGTTCGCAAATCTTTTTTGTTCTAACTATCTTGTCTCCTTCAGCTTTGTACCTTTTGTGTATTTCGCTCATAGTTTGCACCTATTCTTTTTTTTCTTCTCTAATTCCAGATCTTTTTAGTAAATATTCTCTTTCAACTGCAATGGCACGTTCTTGAGAATCATAAGCATGAATTATAGCGTGACTGATACCAATTCCATATTTTGCTTGCATTTTAATAAGAACAACTTGGTTTTTCTCTTTATTAACCTCAGCTGCAACTCTCCCAAGAACAGCATCTCTTGTAGGAACAGGATCTCCTTGATGCTCTATCTCCACATCAAGTTCTACCCTATCGAGTAGTTTATTTTCTGTCTTCTTAACGATTTTGATTTTCATTGATTTTCACCATTTTCTGAATTAAACTCTTCACTTTTTTCTTAACTTCTTCTGTGACTGTGACTATTACTAGCCCTTCATTTGGTTGTCCATATAAGACTTTTGAATTATAAGGCGTTTCATATATAGCTGGAAGCACCAGTAAATCCTCTTCACCACTTATTTTTATAATGATTTTGATATCATCCTTTTTTAGAACTTTTTGAATCATATCCCATGCTTCTAAAGTAATAGTTCCTGCAGGATTTTTTGCTTCTACCACGGTGAATTTGGACATATCGACCATATCAGATCTATTTCTTTGAACACGTTCATCAATAATTGCAATATTAGGAACAAGCCCTTTGTTCAAAAGGGTTTGAGTACTTACATCTCCAACTGTAACGATCTTACAATCTTCTTGACTTGTTTTTAGAACGTGAACGATATCCTCAATTTCCTCATCTGTGCTCAGCACAATACCTAAGGGCTCTTTAAAGTAATTTCTCTCATCTTCAGGTAAGATGTAATAGCCTTTATTGAAAAAATCCACTAGTTTCACCGAACTCTTAGTGCATAGTGTCCTTTCTTACTAATTTTCATTCTTTGAGATACTTCACTGTCTTCAGGGTTTAAAATAAAAATTTCTCCAGTGTATTCAGAAGAGAGATCTTGTGTTTTACAACTTGGACAGATATTGGCTGTTTTCTCTACAATATGGTGACATACTCGACAAGCTTTAGACATATTATGCAGCCTCCTCATCTTTCTTTTTAGGCTTCTTCAAATCTCTTTTCCATTCTTCTACCCAATCAATCGCTCCAAGAGAATCTTGACGCATAGTTAGTCCAACACGAATTGCTGTTTTACCTATGCTTACAGCGATTATTTTGGATCGAACTTTTGTATTAACTAATAAATCACGTTTAGATTTATCCCCTCTTAAAACAGCATTTTTTGGGATATAACGGAAATAATCATCTGCAATTTGAGAAACATGACATAGAGCATCAATTGTTCCTATTCTTATAAATGCTCCAAAATCAACACATTCAACAACTTCTCCAGTTACGATTTCTCCAATTTCAGGTAAATAGCATAATAAACCGAAATCAGTTTCATAATATGCTCCCCCATCTCCTGAAATCAATTTACCTTGATATATTTTATTAATCTCTGTAACTGCAACAATAAAACCAACATCAGGGTCGATTTTACCTTCGAAGCTTTCTCTTGCGATTTCTACTAAAACTTGAGAAAGATCTTCATCGAATCTGTTTGGAGGTACTCTAAGTGTATCTTTTGCTTTAACACTGTAATACAAGACAACATCACTCTCTTTCTTCTACAGTGCTCGTTCTTATCTATTGCTTTTAAATATAGTTATATTAAATATCTTTTCTAAACAATTAAAGAGAGTCTGGGGGGAAAATAGCTAAATTTAGATTTTATCAAAGTTGGCTGAAAAAAAAGTTAACTGGAATAAAAGTTAGCTGAACGTAAAGTTTTTGATGTATTAGTATTGCTTAGGTATCAGTCTTGAATAAATAAGCATTAAAAACTGCAAAATAATTTCATTTAAGCACTAAGAGAACTATTGAGGAAAAATTAATGAGCGAAGAAAGTTCCCCAGAAAAGCAAAAAAGCACCCCCACAGCAGCTAAAAAGGAAGAAAAAGTCATCAGACAACCAGTAGTTAATATTGGGACTATTGGACATGTAGACAATGGTAAATCTACTTTAGTCCAAGCTTTAACAGGTAAATTCCCTGATGATCACTCAGAGGAGCTTAAAAGAGGAATATCAATAAGATTAGGATACGCTGATACAGAATTTCGCAAGTGCCCTAAGTGTCCTGAACCTGAAGCTTATACAGTCGAAAAAACATGTCCAAAATGTGGAAAACCTTCTAAATTTTTGCGAAGAGTTTCTTTTGTTGATTGTCCCGGACACGAGGTTCTAATGGCAACATTGTTATCTGGTGCAACATTAATGAATGGGGCAATCCTTCTGATAGCTGCAAACTCAAAATGCCCACAACCACAAACAAGAGAACATCTTGCAGCGATGGAGATTCTTCAAATACAAAATATAGTCGTTGTTCAGAATAAAATTGAACTTGTTAGTGAAGAAGAGGCCGAAAGAAATTATAAAGAAATTCAAGACTTTATTAAAGGAACTATTGCTGAAAACGCCCCAATAATACCTATGAGTGCAATGCACAAAGCAAATCTAGATGTTTTAATTTGTGAAATTGAAAAAAATATTCCTACACCAGATTTAGACATTGACAGCCCTCTGGAAATGCATGTTGCTAGATCTTTTGATATAAATAGACCTGGAACAAAAATCAATAAAATTAAGGGAGGAGCTCTTGGGGGAACAATAATCAAAGGACAAATCAAAGTAAATGAAGAAATTGAAATTGTACCTGGTTTGCCTGTCAAAAAGGCAAATAAAATAATTTACACCCCAATTAGGACAAAAATTACTAGTATAGCAATAGGAGAGCAGGGTCTTGTTGAAAGCGCCCATTCTGGTGGTCTTGTTGCTATTGGAACAGAATTAGACCCCTCATTCGTGAAGGCAGATAAAATGGCAGGCAACATTATTACTGCTCCAGGTCATGCTCCTGAAATTCTTTCAGAACTAAAATTGAAATTTCAGTTAATGGAATTTGTTGTAGGCTCAGAAGAAATAACAAAGGTTCAACCATTAGCCCAAGGGGAGACTTTGATGTTAAATGTTGGAACTGCAAAAACTGCAGGAGTAATATCTGAAATTAAAGGGAAGGAAGCTTCCATAAAACTTAATCGTGAAGTAGCAGCAAGAGAACAAAGCAAAGTAGCTATCTCAAGAAGGATATCAGGTAGATTCCGTCTAATAGGGGTTGGCGAAGTACTTAAGCCGTGAAATCGCATGTTAATTATTATAGATTCTAGCATGCTAATGCTTCCTCTTGAAAAAAAGATAAATTTATCTTATGAGATTGAACGATTGGTGCAAACAAGTTTTGAAATTGTTGTACCACAAATTGTTTTGGATGAATTAGAGAGATTATCAGAAAAAGAAAGCCCTTCTATTAGGCAAAAGGCAAAACTAGCATTAGAATTGGCTAACGGGTTTGTAAAAATAGAATCAAACACTAATTGCCATGCTGATGAAGAAATATTACGGTTGGCATTAGAAAAAAAAGCAATTGTTGCCACAAACGATACTGAGCTGCGTTTGAGGTTACGGGAGAAGGGGATTGTAGTTATTTCTTTACGTGGGAAGAATAAGCTTTCTTTGTTCGGTGATATCTAGGAGAACGAAGCTAAGATTTAGCGCGGTATAAATCACAAATTTTAATTAGATTGTGTTATTGTGTTTTTCAATCCTTATTTGAAAGCAAATATTGGATTAAGAAT